>CAMAQU010000033.1 GCA_945860425.1 Sphingomonas paucimobilis | reverse complement strand
CTGGCGGGCGACCAAAGGCGGCGGGGAGTTGTTCGAAGGTTGGCGGCTTTGGGAAAAACTGCGCGGCATTCCAAATTTACTGCGTGCAGAATGGGAATGGTTCGACATTATGTCGGTCGCGCTCGTGATCTTGCTGGCCGTCTGGCTCCATGTGGATCGCCGAGTTGGACGTGATCCCGGGCTTCGCTGGGCAACGCTCGGCCTGCTTGCGGTCTCCATCATTCTTCCGTCAACGGTTCTCAGTTCTTATTTTGCCGATGTCCGTCTCTTTGCGCCCTTGCTCATCATCGCCTTTCTTGCGGTGGGGAATATGCCCCCCAAAATGGCGCAGACGATTGCTCTGGGGGGCGCACTCCTCTTTCTGGTGCGCGTCGGTGAAACATCCATTGGCTGGATTCAACGGGGCAATGAAATTGCGGCGGATCTGGCCGCATTAGACCAGGTGCCCATGGGCGCGCGCATTGCGGTACTCGCCCATAGCAGTGAATGTGGGGTCTGGCCGCTGGCCGGGCGCAATCACGCGCCCAGCCTTGCGATTGTGCGCCGACATGCCTTTGTGAACACGCAATGGGACATTCCCGGACAGCATTTGATGCGGCCCATTTATAATGAGGGACAGGGGTTTAACGACTCGCGGTCGGTGGAATTGTTCAATCCTGCCTTTGGCTGCCCCGGATTTCGCGTCCGAACCTTCCTGCGCTATCTTCCGCGGGAGCAATTTGATTATGTGTGGATTTGGGAAGCAGAGGCCCCGCCGGCCGCATTCTCATGGCTGACGCCCGTTTATACGGGCCCAACCGCGCGCCTTTATTCTATCCGTAAAACGCCCCCTTCTTCTTCGGGGGGTTGAACTTTCCGGTATGAAGCCGAAATAGAGACTGAGACTTAAAGCAAAGGACTGTCCATGCATCCGCACGACGCGCTGATCCCCATCGTTATCGAACAATCCAATCGTGGGGAGCGGAGTTTTGACATTTATTCGCGCCTGCTGCGGGAACGCATCGTCTTTGTGACGGGCGGAATTGAGGATAATATGGCCTCGGTCATTGTGGCACAGCTGCTGTTCCTCGAATCGGAAAACCCGAAAAAGGACATTTGGATGTACATCAACTCGCCGGGTGGCGTGGTGACAGCCGGCATGGCGATCCATGATACGATGAAATATATTCGCCCCAAAATTGGCACGGTCTGCGTTGGGCAGGCCGCCTCTATGGGGTCTTTCCTGTTGGCCGCGGGTGAGCCCGGGATGCGCGTTGCGCTGACCAATTCGCGGATCATGATCCACCAGCCATCGGGCGGGGCACAGGGTCAAGCCACAGATATTGCGATCCAAGCGCAAGAAATTCTGCGGATTCGTGCTAGTATGAACCAGCTCTATTCCAACTATACGGGCAAAGATCTGGACACGATCGAAAAGGCGATGGAGCGGGATAACTTCATGACTGCCAACGAAGCCAAGGACTTTGGCTTGATTGACCAAGTGTTCGATAAGCGACCGGTTCCGGCGGAAGATGCATAAGGCTAAGTCCGGCTTTTCTGCCGGACAGCACAAATTAAGCCATTGCCGCTACGAAATCTGATTGTAACATAGCCACGATTGTGGCGGGAAGATTCTGATGACCAAGTTGAGCGGCAGCGATACCAAGAGCACGCTTTATTGCTCTTTCTGCGGAAAGTCGCAGCATGAAGTCCGCAAGCTGATTGCGGGGCCAACGGTATTCATCTGCGATGAATGCGTGGATTTGTGCAATGACATTATCCGCGAAGAAACAAAGTCGGCCCTTGTCTCCAAAAAAGATGGCGGCGTCCCGACACCGGCGGATATTTGCAAGGTTCTGGACGATTATGTGATCGGTCAGCCAAAGGCGAAGCGTGTTCTCTCGGTCGCGGTTCACAACCATTATAAGCGGCTGAACCATGGCGCGAAGGGCGCGGATGTTGAGCTTGCCAAGTCGAACATTTTGCTCGTCGGCCCCACAGGCTGCGGCAAGACGTTGCTTGCGCAGACCTTGGCCCGTATCTTGGATGTGCCCTTCACCATGGCAGACGCCACCACATTGACCGAAGCCGGTTATGTTGGTGAGGATGTTGAGAATATCATTCTAAAGCTGCTTCAGGCGTCCGACTATAATGTGGAGCGGGCGCAGCGCGGCATCGTTTATATCGATGAAATTGATAAGATCAGCCGCAAGGCCGAAAACCCCTCCATCACCCGCGATGTCTCGGGCGAAGGCGTGCAGCAGGCGCTGCTCAAGATGATGGAAGGCACGGTTGCCAGCGTCCCGCCGCAAGGGGGGCGCAAGCATCCGCAGCAGGAATTCCTTCAGGTCGATACGACCAACATTTTGTTCATCTGCGGCGGGGCTTTTGCCGGCCTTGAAAAGATTATTGCAGACCGGCTTCAGGGCAAGTCCATTGGCTTTGGTGCCCATGTGTCTGCGCCTGATGAACGCCGCACCGGCGATATTCTCAAGCAGAGCGAGCCGGAAGATCTCCTGAAATACGGCCTGATCCCGGAATTTGTCGGCCGTCTGCCCGTCATCGCAACTTTGGAAGATCTGGATGTTGACGCACTCGTCAAGATTCTGGTCGAGCCGAAAAATGCTCTGGTGAAGCAGTATAAAAAGCTGTTCGAGATGGAAGAGGTGGAGCTCGACTTTACCGACGACGCCCTGACGGCTGTTGCCAAGCGCGCCATTGAGCGCAAGACGGGTGCCCGCGGTCTGCGGTCCATCCTTGAGGGCATTTTGCTCGACACCATGTTCGATTTGCCGTCGATGGATGAGGTTGATCAGGTGATGATCGACAAGGATGTGGTCGCCGGCACTAAGGAGCCAGTGCGCGTCTATACCAAAAAGACGAAGGAGATGGCAGGCGACGCCGCCTAGCCTGAGCGCCCTGAGCCACCCCTATGCCGATGGAGAATGCCATGAGCGTCCATGATTTTAGCGTGAAGAAGCCGGATGGGTCGGATCAGAAATTGGCCGATTTCAAAGGCGGTCCGATCCTGATCGTGAATACCGCGTCCAAATGCGGCTTCACCCCGCAATATCAGGGGCTTGAGGCCCTACAGCGCACCTATGGGCCGCGCGGTCTGACCGTCATTGGGTTTCCCTGTAATCAATTTGGCGCGCAAGAGTCGGGCGATGCGGAGGAAATTAAGAATTTCTGCTCGCTGACCTATGATGTCACCTTTCCGCTGATGGCGAAGATTGAGGTCAATGGCGATAAGGCTGACCCGCTTTATAACTATCTCAAGGTCGAAAAGCCGGGCGTGTTGGGTACCAAAGGCATTAAATGGAATTTCACCAAATTCCTGATCGATAAGGACGGTAAGGTCGTGGCCCGCTATGCCCCGACCGACAAGCCGGAAAGCCTTGCCAAGGATATTGAAAAGCTCCTCTAAGCTTTCGCGATTTATCCCCAACATCGTCAGCCGAATCGGTTAACATCCTGACGGGCCGTGCCTAAGGTTCAGGCATGTCTTTTTCGCCCTTCGTGCCTTTGCGGGTTTTCTCCGCCTTTACCATGCTGGAAGGCGCGATCAGCCCCAAGGATATTGCCAAGCGCGCAAAGCAATTGGGCTTTCCCGCAGTCGCGTTGTGCGACCGCAATGGGCTATATGCCGCGCCCCAGATTTCAGATGCCTGTAAGGCAGCAGGCGTGCAGCCGATCATCGGCACGTTGCTCTCTATCGCACGGCCCGGGCGTCCGGCCGGAGCCAGCCTAGTTTATGATTGGCTGGCGCTCTATGCGCAGGATGAGGTGGGTTATCATAATTTGTGTGCGCTCGTGTCTGCCGCGCATTTGGGTCGCCCGATTGAAGAGCCGCCGCATGTCACGCTTGATCTGCTCACGCGCCATGCACAGGGCTTGCTTGCCTTAACCGCGGGCGGAGAAGGCGCGCTGTGTCGTCTATTGGCGGAAGATCAACCGGCGGCGGCCGAAGAGTATCTCGCCGCGCTGAAGCAGATTTTTCCAAACCGGCTTTATATTGAAATTTCGCGTCGGCTCGATCCGGTGGAAGGCGCATCGGAAGAGGCGCTGCTTGATCTGGCATATGCCCATGATCTGCCGATCGTGGCGACCAACCCGGCCTGTTATGCCGAGGCAGATTTCCATTCCGCGCATGATGCCATGCTGTGCATTGCCGCCAGCGCCTATGTGGAAAGCACGGACCGGGCCAAAAGCTCCCCCGATGCCTGGGTGAAGCCGACCAAGGACATGCAGCGGCTGTTTGAGGATCTTCCCGAAGCACTCGCCAATACATTGGTGGTGGCGCAACGCTGCGCCGTGATGGCACCCAAGCGCGATCCCATTTTGCCGACCATTGGCGACAAGGCGGGGGAAGCGGATCAGCTGCGTGTTGATGCGCGGGCCGGCCTTGCGAAGCGTTTGGAGCTGATCCCCGATGCAGATCGGGATGTTTATGCCCAAAGGCTGGAGTTTGAGCTGGATGTCATCGTCCAGATGGGCTTTCCCGGCTATTTCCTGATCGTTGCTGATTTCATCAAATGGGCCAAGGAACAGGGGATCGCCGTTGGCCCCGGTCGTGGGTCGGGTGCAGGGTCGGTCGTTGCCTGGTCACTGACGATTACCGATCTTGATCCGATCAAGCTGGGGTTGCTCTTTGAACGCTTCCTCAACCCCGAACGCGTGTCGATGCCCGATTTCGATATCGATTTCTGCGAAACCCGGCGGGGTGAAGTCATCCGCTATGTGCAGCAGAAATATGGCAGCGATCATGTCGCGCAGATCATCACCTTTGGAACGATGAAGGCCCGCGCGGTTTTGAAGGATACGGGCCGTGTCTTGCAGATGAGCTATAGCCATATTGATCGTCTGGCCAAGCTTTTGCCCAACCACCCGACCGATCCTTGGACGCTGGATCGCGCACTCAACGGCGTGTCAGAATTGGCTGGCGAGTATAAGTCCGACTTTCAGGTGCGGCAGCTTTTTGATCTGGCGATGAAGCTGGAAGGCCTGCCGCGGCACAGCTCCACCCATGCCGCCGGCGTGGTGATTGGGGATCGTCCGCTCGATCAGCTGGTGCCGCTCTATCGCGACCCGCGATCAGACATGCCCGTCACCCAATTTGACATGAAATATGTCGAAGGGGCGGGCCTTGTAAAATTCGACTTTTTGGGCCTGAAAACCCTGTCGGTCATTCAGCGCGCGCTGGATCTTATTGAGCAGCGGACCGGGGATCGGCCAGATCTGGATACGCTCAGTTGGGATGATCCGGCGGTTTATGCGCTGCTGCAAAAGGGCGATACGGTTGGGGTGTTCCAGCTGGAATCGGAAGGGATGCGCCGCACGCTGGCGGCCGTCCGTCCATCCAATTTTGGCGATATCATCGCGCTCGTCTCGCTCTATCGGCCCGGCCCAATGGATAATATTCCCTTGTTCGGGGATCGTAAGAATGGGCGGGTGCCGATTGAATATCCGCATGCTCTGCTCGAAGGCATTTTGTCTGAAACCTATGGGGTCTTCGTCTATCAGGAGCAGGTGATGCAGGCCGCCCAGGTGCTGGCCGGCTATACACTTGGTGGCGCAGATATGCTCCGGCGGGCCATGGGCAAGAAGATCCAATCGGAAATGGATGCCCAGCGTGAAGCCTTTGTCACGGGTTGTGCCGCGCATAATGGGATTGAGGCCGCCAAAGCCAATGAGCTGTTCGATTTGATCGATAAATTTGCAGGCTATGGTTTTAACAAATCGCACGCCGCAGCCTATGCTTTGCTCGCATATCAAACAGCGTGGCTGAAGGCGCATTACCCAGCGGACTTTTTCGCCGGATCGATGAGCTTTGATATTTCCAACACCGATAAGCTTTCCATCTTCATGGATGATATGCGGCGTTTGGGCGTGACGGCGCTGGCACCCTGCATCAACCAAAGCGGCGCTGATTTTGAGGTGCAGCCAGTCGAAGACGGCTTGGCGGTGCGCTATGCCCTCGGTGCGCTCAAGGGCGTGGGCGAAGGTGCGATGGAACAGGTTGTCGCCGAACGGGCCGCCAATGGGCCGTTCCTCTCGCTCGATGATTTTGCTGACCGGATCAGCGCGCGTTTGCTCAATCGTCGCCAGATTGAAAGCCTGGCCGCGGCGGGCGCATTTGATGTGCTCGAGACCAACCGCGCGGGCGTTTATGCGGTTGCCGAGACGCTCCTCGCCGTTGCAGCCGCTGCCGAAGCGGCGCGGGTGAGCGGGCAGGGCGGCCTGTTTGGCGGCGATGAGCATAAAGTGGAGGCGGTGAAGCTGCCCGCCAATGCGCATTGGTCGCTTGCCGACCGCATGACGCAAGAGCGAGAATATTTCGGCTTTTACTTTTCCGCTCATCCGGTGGATCGCTATCGCCATGTTGCAACGGCACATGGCGCGCGCACCTTTGCGGCGCTTTGTGCGCAACCTGCCCCCGCCGATGGCGGGCGCACGGGCGCAGTTATGGCGGTTCTGATCGAGGATGTGCGCTGGCGCACCTCCGCCCGCGGGCGGCGTTATGCCAATATCGCCATGTCGGACCCCACGGGGCAGGTCATTGCCAGCTGCTTTGATGAACTGACCGCCAAGGATTTGGAAGAAGCGGCCAAAACCAATGAGTGCGGCCTTCTAACTGTGGAGCTAGATCGCCAGCCGGGCGATGAAACACCCCGCATCACCATCAAGCGCATTCAGCCGCTCGAAGGGCTGGCCGCCAATAGCCGCCTAAAAGCCATTGTCCGCACCGCCAGCCCCGCAGCACTCACGGCGCTTGCGACCCTGCTCGGCACCGAAGGTGGTGGGCGTGGCGAAATCCTCGTTGAGGCCGCGCTGGACGCAGGCGAACGCGCCACAATCCGCCTCGGCCGCAATTTCGCCCTCGACGCCGAACTCGCCGCCCGGATGGAAGTTATCGACGGAGTTGAAAGCGTCACCCTGTCTGCTGGCGAGAGCCCAAGGCTGGCCTTGGTCTCGTAAGGGGGGCTTTCCCCTATTGATCAATAATCACCGTCGATGGGTGGTGCCTATCCAGATGCGCCTTGATCAGTTTGAGGTTGCGGCTGTTCGATCGGAAGAACAGATCGGGGATCACCCCTATGATGGGAATCGCCCCTAATAGGGCATCGACGCCGATATTGCCGGCCATGCGGACGATGGCAGATTTGGGCATGCCGAGATTGCGGGCTTCCCAAGCGAGATAGCTGCCGATGAGCGCCGCGACGGCGGAACCGCCAATGGGCAGCACATCCATCAACACATCGAGGCCAACACGCTGTTTGGTGCCGGGCAGGGTAAACAGGCCCTCCATCACCCGTTCAAACGCCTGAATGCGCTGACGCACGGCGGCGGCTTGTGCCGGGGACAGTCGGGCCGAAGTCTTCTGTTCAAATCTCGCCATGCGCTGCTGCTCCTTTAGGATCAAATATAGGAGCGTCTCTGGGATCTGCTAGTTTTGAGTGCTGGCGAGCCTGTTGAGCGGGTGAATGGCGCGCGCATTTTCTGCAAAGCCTCCCAAATTGGGCGTCACCAGCGACCAGCGCAGCGGCCGCGCAATTGGGATGAACAATTGGTCCTTGGCGATCACCTTGTCCGCCTCGGCCAAGAAGGCGGCACGGTCTTCTGGCCGCGCGCGCCGCGCGAGGGAAAGGCTGTTGCCAACCTCTGCGCTGCACAAGGGCGTTGTTGCGCAGGTGGCAAAGGGCGTCAGATACCAGAGCGGGTTGGTCGATGGCGCGACATCGTCAACCAATCGGAAGTCTGCCGAGGCACCCGGCGCCACCGCCTTCGCGGTCACACCGATGCGCTGCCAATCCCGGGCCAGCAGGGCAAAGAGAAGCCGTGCGCCGGGGCCCTTGGGCAGGGCAATGCGCACATTCTTTTGCGCATCTGAAAGCCCTTCCAGGCGTTTGCGGGCGTTAAGGACCCGTTGGTCTTGGGGCAAAGACGCCCAATCGGGGATGGCTTGAGGGTATTGGGCAATACGGCCGGGCATAAGCGCTTCTGCGGCAGTCCAGCCGCTTGCGCCAAATTGTTGAACCAGCATTGCGCGATCAATCGCCATGGCGAGTGCTTGGCGCACATTTCGGTTTCCGGCTGGCCCGTCCCGGCGCGCTGGGATGAGACCAAAAACGCCGGCCACAGGGTCGACCCTTACTGTGCGTGCGGGTGTCGCTGCGGCGGCAGCGATCGGATAATCGGAAAAGCGCCCACCCAGAACAAGCGCAGCATTGCCAATGGAAAAGCGGGCGACGGCCCGTGCGGCGCTTTCCCCGCGAATGCGCCGTTCGCCCTTCCGGGCCGCCTCTTCGCTGGTGTCGATGGCGCCCGGCGGCAAAACAGGACGCAGCAATTTTGCACTCGGGAATGATCGATGGAGCCGATAGGGGCCGGTGCCCCGACCCTTATGGATGATTGCCATGCGCGGATCCGCAAGCAGGCTCAGCAGATCGGCCTGTGGCTCAGACAGGCGGATTTCCAAAACCGACTCCGTCATGGGCAGGATCTCTCGCACAGTCCCCAGCATGGACTTAAGCGGATTGCGGCTGGACCCTGCGATAGAGGTGCGCAGGCTCTTTGCGACGTGTGCTGCCGTCACAGGCGAGCCGTCAGACCATGCCGTGCGGCGGATGCGGAAAATGTAACTCAGGCCATCGTCGGTGACCATCCAGCGTTCGGCAAGTGCCGGTTCAATTTCACCTTGTGCATCAAATTGCACAAGGCCCTGCATCAACGCCCCCGTCATGGCCAAAGACGGGGCGTCAAGGGTCTGGCGGTTGGGGTTTCCTGCGCGGGCTTCGCCGCCGATCACACTCAGCGTGATTGTGCCCTGATTGCTATCAGAACATCCGCTGATGAGCAGGAGAAGGGGGAGGAGAGAGAGGAGAGGCCGAACCATCATCCGATCGATAGCGTGCCAAAATGCCTACGTCACTGTTTTGGTGCGGACGGCGGGACTCGAACCCGCACTTCCAGGGGAAAGCAGATTTTAAGTCTGCTGCGTCTACCGGTTTCGCCACGTCCGCATGCGGCCCGCATCGGCGAGAGCAGGGCTGGCGTCAAGGGTAAAGCAGATGTGGCGCGCGCTTAGCTGACGTTCAGCCGCGCCCGCATTTCCTTGCCCGGCTTGAAATAGGGAACTTTCTTGGCAGGAATGTCCACAAGGTCACCTGTTCTGGGATTGCGACCCTGCCGCCCATCGCGGCCGCGCGTTGAAAAAGCGCCAAAGCCGCGAAGCTCAACTCGACCACCCTGGGCCAGCTGTTCCGCGATATTCTCAAAAAACAGTTCGACAATGGAATCGACTTCTCTGGCGGTCAGCCCGGGATTCTCCTCGGCGATCTTTGCCACCAGTTCTGATCGAATCATGCTAACGTTCCTTCTTTATTCACCGGCCATTGTAGCAAAAAATACTACCATAATGACGCAAAGTGCAAGGCTTTATACCCACATTGCTGGCCGGCCGGAGAATTCCATGTAACTCATTGAATAGACGAAACTTTTCTTAATTGGCAAAAGAAAAGGCCCGCCCTGCACATTGGCAGGACGGGCCTTTTTTTGTCGCTTTCGCGCTGAGGCTTACTTCTTGGTGTCGCGCGCTTTCAGCGCTTCGCCAAGAATGTCACCCAAGGACGCACCCGAATCGGATGAACCATATTGGGCCACGGCCTGCTTCTCTTCGGCGATCTGCATCGCCTTGATGGAGAAGGTCGGGCTCTTTGAGCGATCAAAGCCAGTGACCAAAGCGTCGAACTTCTGGCCAACCTGGAAGCGGTCGGGACGCTGTTCGTCGCGGTCGCGGCCCAGGTCTGCGCGCTTGATGAAGCCAATTGCGCCATCGTCGCCAACCTGCACGTCGAGGCCACCATCCTTGATGGCAACGACTGTGACAGTCGTGACACTGCCCTTTGACAGGCCAGAGCTGCTGGCGGCTGCCGCAGGAGCGCCGCCCTTTTCGACCTGCTTGATGCCAAGTGAGATACGCTCCTTTTCGACATCCACGTCGAGCACCACGGCCTTGACCATGTCGCCCTTATTGTGGAGCGCAAGCGCGTCTTCGCCGGACATGCCCCAAGAGATGTCGGACATGTGAACCATGCCGTCGACATCGCCATCGAGGCCAATGAACAGACCGAATTCGGTCGCGTTCTTGACTTCGCCTTCGACGATTGTGCCAGCCGGATGGGCAGCGCTGAACGCTTCCCAAGGGTTGGAAGCCGCCTGCTTGAGGCCGAGCGAAATACGACGCTTTTCTTCATCGACTTCAAGGACGATGACATCGACTTCCTGGCTGGTCGAAACAATCTTGCCGGGGTGCACATTCTTCTTCGTCCAGCTCATTTCTGAAACGTGGACCAAGCCTTCAATGCCGGCTTCGAGTTCAACAAAGGCACCATATTCGGTGATGTTGGTCACGCGGCCCGACAGCTTGGCGCCGACCGGGTATTTCGCGGCAACCGCTTCCCATGGATCGCTTTCCAGCTGCTTCATGCCGAGCGAGATGCGCTGCGTGTCCTTGTTGATGCGGATGATCTGCACCTTGACCGTATCACCAATGTTGATGATTTCGGACGGGTGATTGACGCGCTTATAGCTGATGTCGGTGACATGCAGCAGGCCGTCAATGCCGCCCAGATCAACGAACGCACCATAATCGGTGATGTTCTTGACCACGCCTTCGATCACCTGACCTTCGGCCAGATTCTGGATCAGGCCAGAACGGGCTTCTGCACGGCTTTCTTCCAAAATGGCGCGACGCGAGACAACGATGTTGCCGCGCTTGCGATCCATTTTGAGGATTTGGAAGGGCTGCGAAATGTCCATCAGCGGGGTGACGTCGCGCACGGGGCGGATATCGACCTGCGAACCGGGAAGGAAGGCAACAGCGCCGCCCAGATCCACGGTGAAGCCGCCCTTGACGCGGCCAAAGATCACGCCGTCAACGCGGGTTGATTCACCGAACTGCGCTTCCAGCGCATCCCAAGCCGCTTCGCGACGGGCGCGGTCACGCGACAATACGGCTTCGCCCTGTGCATTTTCGACGCGATCAACATAAACTGCGACTTCGTCGCCAATCTTCAGATCGGCTTTCTGGCCGGGGGCTGCGAATTCGCGCAGGGCGACGCGGCCTTCCGACTTCAGGCCAACGTCAATGACGGCCATGTCGTTTTCAATTCCGGTCACAGTGCCCTTGACGACGCGGCCGTCGAGGCTTTCTGCATTACCGAGAGATTCTTGGAGAAGAGCCGCGAAATCGTCGCGGGTCGGGTTGGCGGTTGATGCCATGTTAGAGGTTTCCAATCATATAGTTTTCCGGCCATCTGGTTGTTTCCAGAGGTCTTTTGGCCAGACTGCCCCAGCCACCCCATGTGACTGCAGCATCCATTAAACGGCTGCGCGCGTGGGGGAGCGAAATTGGGGGAGCGGGTTTGCTGCTCAGCGCCGAATCCGGGCCTCCACGAGCGCAATCGCCCGCTGGACGGCGGCGGCTATAGTCATATCCGACGTATCTAGCAAGTCGGCGTCCTGTGCCTGACGCAGGGGGGCGGCACTTCGTTCAGAGTCGCGGGCATCGCGCGCCTCAATGTCGGCCAGAATGTCCGTGTAATCTGTTTGGCTGTCTTCCAAATGCCGCCGCTTTGCCCGGACATCGGACGACGCCGTGATAAACAGCTTTGCATCCGCATCTGGGGCGATGACCGTGCCAATGTCGCGCCCATCCAGAACTGCGCCACCTTTTTGGTGGGCAAAGTCTTGCTGATAGGCAAAAAGCGCCGCGCGCACCGCCGGATGCTGCGACACGCGGGAGGCCAGTGCGCCTGCGGCTTCGCTCCGCA
Source organism: Sphingomonas paucimobilis (assembly GCA_945860425.1). Lineage (GTDB taxonomy): Bacteria > Pseudomonadota > Alphaproteobacteria > Sphingomonadales > Sphingomonadaceae > Aquisediminimonas > Aquisediminimonas paucimobilis_A. The sequence goes on along the minus strand of CAMAQU010000033.1, from coordinate 1 downwards.
G
>CAMAQU010000032.1 GCA_945860425.1 Sphingomonas paucimobilis | reverse complement strand
AGAATGGATATCATGTGGTCAGATTTTCAAACGAGCAGGTCTTTGACAATCTTGAGGGCGTGATTGCGGTGATCGATGCTGTTCTGATGGCGCAGCCCACCCCCTGCCCCTCCCGCAAGCGGGAGGGGGGAATTACCCAATGACGCTGTCGCCTGCCTGGTTGGATGAACTTCGCGCGCGGACGCAATTGTCGACGCTTGTCGCGCGGACGGTGAAGATCACCAAGGCGGGGCGCGAATATCGGGGGTGCTGCCCATTCCATAATGAGAAAACGCCCAGCTTTTACGTCAATGACGAGAAGGGCTTTTACCATTGCTTTGGGTGCAGCGCGCATGGCGATGCCATTCGTTGGATGACCGACCATCGCGGCTTGCCGTTTATGGAGGCGGTGAAGGAGCTGGCGGATGCAGCGGGGCTGGAGGTTCCAGCACAGGACCCGAGAGAGCGGGAAAAGACGGAGCGGGCCAATTCACTTTATGATGTGATGACGGCGGCGGCGGAGTGGTTCGTGGCGCAGTTGGAAGGTCACGAAGGTGCTGCGGCGCGTGCCTATCTCCAACAACGGGGGCTGACCCAAAAGATCGTGAAATCCTACAAAATAGGATTTGCGCCCGACGGCAAAACCCGGCTGAAAACCGCGCTGGCCCATTTTGGCGAAGACAAGCTGATCGAGGCGGGTCTGCTGATCAAGGTCGACGATAAGGACAGCTATGACCGGTTTCGCGGCCGGTTGATGATCCCGATCCACGATGCGCGCGGCCGCGTCATCGCCTTTGGCGGACGCATCCTTGGCCAAGGGGAGTCAAAATATCTCAATTCCCCCGACACGCCCTTGTTCGACAAAGGCCGGACGCTCTACCACCTCGACCGCGCCAGCCCGGCATCACGCAAATCGGGTCGCGTGATCGTGGTGGAAGGCTATATGGACGTCATCGCGCTGGCCCAAGCCGGCATTGAAGACACAGTCGCCCCGCTGGGCACAGCACTCACCGAACAGCAAATTGGCATGCTCTGGCGGCTGACAGACGCGCCGATCCTCTGCTTTGACGGCGACAACGCGGGACAAAAGGCCGCCGTGCGCGCCATTGGCCGCGCGCTGCCCGGCCTTGCCCCAGACCGATCGCTGGGATTTATCACCCTGCCTGAGGGCAAAGACCCGGATGATCTGATCAAATCGGGCGGCAAGGCGGCGATGGACGCCCTGCTGGCCGCGCCTGAGCCGCTGGTGGAGCGGCTCTGGCGGCATGAACGCGATGCAGCCCCCCTCACCACCCCAGAAACGCGCGCAGGCCTGCGCCAGCGGCTCTATGAACATGCCAAGACGATTGCCGATGCCGGCGTGCGCGACCAATATCAGCTGGAATTCCGCCGCCGATTTGATGAGGCCTATCGCAATCCTCCGGCCCCCGGCCCCTCTGCAGGCCGCCCTGCCCCTGCCCGCCCAACAGCACGCGGCGGCAAATGGGCGCGCGGACCGCAGTTTGAAATGGCCCCCACAGGCGCGACGCGAGAGATTAGCGGCACGGGTGTCGAACCCGTTTATGCCCGCGCCATTTTATGCGGGCTGATCTTCCACCCAGAGGTGATCCAGCCCTATGCCGAGGCGATTGCCGGACTTCCCATCGCCGACAAGGATTTAGCGGCACTTCGGAACATTGTCCTGAACGCGGCGTATGAACATCGCACGCTTGATTCTCAGGCATTGATCACCATATGCGAAGATCAGGGTTCTGGCGCACTTGCTGCGCGGCTGATCGATGCGAATGGGCTTGCCTTTTCCTTCACGCGGCGGCAGTCGGAAGCCGAACTCGCCCGGAGGGATTTAGGGATGGCGATCGAGGTGCTTTCTGCCCGTCCAGAATTGGACGCCGCATTGGAAGCTGCCACGGCTCGTTTAGCCGAACACTGGGACGACACAAGATTTGCCGAACAGATGCGCCTGCAACAGGCCCGTCGGGAGGCTGATGCGAAGCTCGCGTCACTGGCGGAACGCGCCGGGGATGGGGATTGAAGAAGGGTATATCGGGTCACATGGCCAAAACTGACACTGCTGACGCGATGGACAAGGACGGCGCCGACGCGCCTTTGATCGATCTGAACGAAGCCTCGATCAAGAAGCTGCTCGCCCGGGCCAAAAAGCGCGGATATATTACCTATGATGAGCTGAACGAGGCTCTGCCGCAGGATCAAATGTCGTCCGAACAGATTGAAGACGTTATGTCTGCAATCAACGATATGGGCGTCAACATCGTCGAAAATGAAGAAGCCACCGATGATGGCGAAGAGGCGGACGCCGAAGACGATGTGGAAGCGGTTGACGCCGCCGACCCCATGGGCGCGCCCGAAGTTGAAAAGAAAAAGGAAGTCATCGATCGCACCGATGACCCTGTGCGCATGTATTTGCGTGAAATGGGCGCGGTTGAGCTTTTGTCTCGTGAAGGCGAAATTGCCATTGCCAAGCGCATTGAGGCTGGCCGCGACACGATGATTTTGGGCCTGTGTGAAAGCCCGATCACCTTTAACGCGATCATCGATTGGTCCAGCGCGCTGAACGAAGGCACGATGCAGCTGCGCGAAATCCTTGATCTGGAAGCCATGCTCTCCAAAGGCCCCGCCCCAGAGGCGCTGACCGATGAGGAAGAAGAAGGCGCCGATGGCGAAATCTCTGAAAAAACGGCTGGCCCGTCTTTCAAGGAAGAGGATGACGTTGCCGAAGACGCCGCCGGTGAAGAGGATGAAGACGGCCTGATCGAACGCCGGATGAAGGCGCAGGCCGAGGAAGAGGATGAGGATAACACCCTGTCCCTTGCCCAGATGGAAGAAACGTTGAAGCCCGAAGCGTTGGAACGCTTTGCCCGCATCACCTCCATCTACAAAAAATTCGGCAAGATTCAGAATGCGCGCATGGTCGCTTTGTCCAACGCGCAGGAGTTTTCTGCCTCTGAAGAAAAGAAATATCACAAGCTTCGCGAAGAGCTGACCGCTGAAGTGGAAAGCGTACAGTTCCACAACAGCAAGATCGAATATCTGGTTGATCAGCTGTACAGCTATAACCGCCGCCTGACCGCGCTGGGCGGGCAGATGCTGCGTCTGGCAGAGCGCCATAAGGTCAACCGCAAATCCTTCCTCGATAGCTATATGGGCCGGGAGCTGGACGAAAACTGGCTGGAAACCGTGCGCGGCATCGACAAGAAATGGGCCGCCTTTGCCGAAGCAGAAGGCGACGCGGTAGAGCGGATTCGCACCGAAATCGCCGATATTGCGCAAGCGACGGGCATGTCCCTCACCGAATTCCGCCGCATTGTGAACATGGTGCAAAAGGCAGAGCGCGAAGCCCGCATCGCGAAAAAGGAAATGGTGGAGGCCAATTTGCGCCTCGTCATTTCCATTGCCAAGAAATACACCAATCGCGGCCTGCAATTCCTCGACCTTATTCAGGAAGGCAATATCGGCCTGATGAAGGCGGTTGATAAATTTGAATATCGCCGTGGCTATAAATTTTCGACCTATGCCACCTGGTGGATCCGTCAGGCGATCACGCGCTCCATCGCGGATCAGGCGCGCACCATCCGCATCCCCGTGCATATGATCGAAACGATCAACAAGCTGGTGCGCTGCAGCCGCCAGTTCCTGCACGAAACAGGCCGCGAACCGACCCCGGAAGAAATGGCAGAGCGCCTGTCCATGCCGCTGGAAAAGGTGCGCAAGGTGATGAAAATCGCCAAGGAGCCGATCTCCCTTGAAACGCCCATCGGCGATGAGGAAGATTCACATCTGGGTGATTTCATTGAGGATAAGAACGCCGTCATCCCCGTGGATGCCGCCATTCAGCAAAACCTGAAAGAAACCGTCACCCGCGTGCTCGCCTCCCTCACCCCGCGTGAAGAACGCGTGCTGCGCATGCGCTTTGGCATCGGCATGAACACCGACCATACGTTGGAAGAAGTGGGCCAACAATTCAGCGTGACCCGCGAACGTATCCGCCAGATCGAGGCCAAGGCGCTTCGCAAGCTGAAACACCCCAGCCGCAGCCGCAAGATGCGGAGCTTCTTAGATCAATAAGGTTCGTGGCTTGGGTTTGGAGTTAAGAGAACGGGGCTGAGAGGCCCCGTTTTTTTGTTGCCACCAAGAAACCCTGTGAAACCTTGGTCCCAATAGCAGTTCTAAGAAGCTCGGGGCTCGAAGATTCTAGTTCTCAGGAAGAGGGCGTGCTGGGCGAGGCAGCTGACCTTCTTTGCAATTAGGATCCTGAATAGCGCTGTCCCAAGGATATTTGCTTTGCCATTGCCCAACAAATTCTGGCGGCTGGTCTTGTCCGCCATGGAAAAATCTTCCGCTGAGCAGCAGTTGAGGTATTGGCTGGCCCTGAGAGGCTAACAAGATGCGACCTCCAATATTTGAGCAAAAACATAAGGCTTGTTCTAACTCGTCAAAATCAGACGGCTTCAGTGGCGTGGACGGCGATCTTTGGCGTCGTGCGCAGGCGACCATTTTCCCATTAGGTTCAGCGCGCCATCCCCATATGCCATGCACTGCGTGGTTTCTTCGTCCTTTTACCTTATCAAGCTGTCCACAAAACTCCCGCAAGGCTTCTAAGATTGCTAGCTCGCCAATTTCAGAAAGTGATTTTCTAAGAAGGCATAACTTAGCATCAAATGGCTTTCTATGAAGCTTTGCGTCCCATTGAGCCTTTCTCAGGAAGTACGACCACTCAAGGATGTGGTCGAGTAATTGATCAATTTGCCCCCAAAAGCACGCATAATCTGCCCAGTTGCGCGTGTTGATCGTCCGTTAAAGGCGATACCCATGTGGGAGAAACTTTAGGGACTTTTGACATGACTGAACCTCCTTCTAGCACCTTATTGGAATAAAGGACGTAGACCAGTAGCGAGGTGGTTTCGAAATACGCTGCCCCACACACACAAAATGCACTAGGTTAGTAAGCCAAAAAGCTCGGATACCTGTCAATCAAAACATCATTTGCGAGAACTGGAAATCATCGGCAGCTGGTAATGAAATGAGCCTTTCGTTTTGGATCGATACAGGATTCTTTATAAAGCCCCACCCTGCCCACCCCGCTGCGACTAGGCGGCGGGGCCGCTTAGTCTCGCTCCCCTCCCGCAAGCGGGAGGGGGTGGGGGTGGGTTCTTCCAAACAAAAAAGCCCCGCATCGCTGCGGGGCCTTTTCTATCTCACTCAAGAGACGCTGCGCTTAGGCGGCGTCTTCGAGATCGTCTGCGGTCATCACTGGGCCGCTATCTTGGCCCTTGGCGGTGACATCGCGGTCAACCAGTTCGATGATGGCGGTGGGCGACGCGTCAGAGGCGCGGATACCGGCCTTGATGATGCGGGTATAGCCACCGGCGCGATCCTTATAGCGTTCTGCCAGAACGTCGAACAGCTTGATCAGCTGCGCGTCATCCAACAGGCGGGCATGGGCCAGACGACGGTTGGACAGGCCACCCTTTTTCGCCAAGGTGATCAGCTTTTCCACATAGGGGCGCAGTTCCTTCGCCTTGGCCAAGGTGGTGGTGATCTGTTCATGCTTGATCAGCGCTGCCGACATATTGCGGAAAAGCGCGATACGGTGGGCCGAAGTCCGTTGAAGTTTGCGGCCGCCACTACGGTGTCTCATGTTTCTTCCTTTCGTTCGTCAGGGGGCCGGATAAGGTACCCCTCGCCAGGCGGTGTTGGTGTGGGCCACCGCCCTTTTTGCCCATCATATTCCCTCGCCCCTTGCGGGAGAGGGAAGCGAAACTTGGCGGCTTGTCCGCCTAGTTGCAGCCGGGAGAGGGGTGTGTCCGCTGACGGACGGTCTCCACCCTCTTCCAACTTTGCCTAGGCGGACAAGCCGCCAAGGCTGCGTATCCTTCTCCCGTCAAGGGAGAAGGAGAAAGATCAGCCGAGCAGCTCTTGCTCGAGCTTCTTGGCCATGTCTTCAATGTTCTCGGGCGGCCATCCGGGGATGTCCATGCCGAGACGCAGGCCCATGGACGACAGCACTTCCTTGATTTCATTCAAGGACTTGCGGCCGAAGTTTGGCGTGCGGAGCATTTCAGCTTCGGTCTTCTGAACGAGATCACCGATATAGATGATGTTGTCGTTCTTCAGGCAATTGGCCGAACGGACCGACAGTTCAAGCTCATCCACCTTCTTGAGGAGGAAGCGGTTGATCTGGTTGTTATCGCTCGATGATTCAGACGCGGCGGTGGCGGGTGCCATGCCGATGAGCTGAGCCGATTGGGCCAGTGCTTCGTCAAAGTGAACGAACAGCTGCAACTGATCCTGAAGGATGCGCGCGGCATAGGCGATGGCATCTTCCGGGGTCACTGTGCCGTCGGTTTCCACCGTCAGCGTCAGCTTGTCATAATCCAGTTCTTGGCCGACGCGGGTGTTTTCCACCTTGTACGACACCTGACGGACGGGCGAATAAAGCGCGTCAATCGGGATGAGGCCAATCGGCGCATCTGCCGGACGGTTGGATGCGGCAGCGACATAGCCCTTGCCGATATCCGCCGTCAGTTCCATGTTGAGCGTTGCCCCCTGATCGAGATGGCAAATCACCAGCTCTGGGTTCATCACTTCAATATCGCCGGAGACAACAATGTCGCCCGCCGTGACGGCAGCCGGGCCCGTGGCCGACAGCTGAAGCCGCTTCGGGCCTTCGCCCTGCATGCGCAGTGCAATTTGCTTTACGTTCAAGACCATGTCGGTCACGTCTTCGCGCACGCCAGCAAGGCTCGAGAATTCATGAAGGACGTTTTCGATCTTGATCGCGGTGACTGCCGCGCCCTGAAGCGAGGACAAGAGCACGCGACGCAGCGAATTGCCAAGCGTCAGGCCAAAGCCGCGCTCCAGCGGCTCAGCAACAAAAGTTGCCTTGCGCAGCGGATCGCCACTTGCCTTCTTGTCCAGGGTGTCGGGCTTTTTCAGTTCCTGCCAGTTCTTAAGATTGACTGCCACGGTGTTCCCCTTGGGATTGGGTGGGAAGCGCGTCCGCCTGCCACCGATTGAAACTTGCATGAACCGGACCAACGCCAGTGCGGCGTGGCCGGCATGAAACGATTAGACGCGGCGACGCTTTGACGGACGAACGCCGTTATGCGGGATCGACGTCACATCGCGGATCGCGGTGATCGTAAACCCAACCGACTGAAGCGCACGAAGCGCGGACTCACGGCCAGAGCCGGGGCCTTTCACTTCGACTTCAAGGGTGCGCACGCCATGTTCGGCGGCCTTCTTGCCCGCGTCTTCTGCTGCGACCTGAGCGGCATAGGGAGTCGATTTACGGCTGCCCTTAAAGCCACACATGCCGGCAGAGGACCAAGCAATTGCATTGCCCTGTGCATCGGTGATGGTGATCATCGTGTTGTTGAAGCTGGCGTTCACATGAGCGACGCCTGCCGTGATATTCTTGCGCTCTCGCCGACGAATGCGTTGAGGTTCGCGTGCCATAAGGAAATCCTGACTTTATCTCGAATGCTGAAACAGCTGATGGGTAGAGTATGCGTGTCTGGGTAGGATTGACCTGCCCCGCAGCTTACTTTTTCTTACCCGCGATCGGCTTAGCCTTACCCTTGCGGGTGCGCGCATTTGTGTGCGTGCGCTGGCCACGAACCGGAAGACCCTTACGATGGCGCAGGCCACGATAAGAGGCGAGATCCATCAAACGCTTGATGTTCATCGACGTTGTGCGGCGAAGGTCACCCTCCACCGTGTAGTCGGCATCAATCGTTTCACGGATGTGCAAGACTTCCTGATCCGACAGATCCTGAACGCGGCGTTCAGCAGCGATGTTCAGCTTGGTGACGATTTCCTTGGCTTTGGCCTGACCAATGCCGTGGATATATTGCAGCGCAATCACTACGCGCTTGTTTGTCGGGATGTTTACACCCGCGATACGTGCCATGAGTTACTTTCTCCTGCTCCACAGGCCAACGGGCAAGGCGGCCTATCTCGACGCTTTAAAACCCTTGAAAACGCATAAACACGACGGGCGCACGAAGCGCTTCGCCGTGTGAACGGTACCAAGAGATGGATTTTCTTTATAACCATGAGTGCAGGGTGTCAACCGCCGCGCGCGTCTGATATACGCTTCAACAGATTTCTTATCTGGAGAAGATGATCATGCGCGCCCTGCCCCTTATTGCAGCCTCTTTAGCCGCCGCCCTTACCCTTGCAAGCCCCGCCACAGCTGCTCTGAAACCCGGCGCGCCTGCCGCCGATTTCACCACAAAGGCCGCCAAGGCCGGCAAGGCATTTGACTTCACCCTATCCCGCCAGTTGAAGAAAGGGGCCGTTGTGCTCTATTTCTTCCCCGCAGCTTTCACATCCGGCTGCACGGTGGAAGCCAACCAATTTGCCGACGCGACAGACGAGTTCGCAGGCTATGGCGCGACTGTCGTCGGCATGTCGGCAGATGACATTGATAAACTGGCCAAATTTTCGACCAGCGAATGCCGCAGCAAATTTGCCGTCGCCTCTGCTTCGTCCAAGACGATTGCGGCCTATGATGCCAAGCTGATCTTTGGCAAGTCCAACCGCACCTCTTACCTCATCTCTCCGCAGGGGAAGGTTCTCGCCGCCTATTCCGACATGGATTATCGCGGCCATGTGCCCGCCATGCTGAAAGCCGCCAAGGCTTGGCACCACGCGCAGAAATAAGCGCAGAATAACGACTGCCCGCCCCGCTGCGACGAAAGCGCCCTAGGGCCGCGCCCCTCCCGCCTGCGGGAGGGGTTGGGGGTGGGAAATTAGGCCGCCTTTTTATAGCGGGCGCGGAATTCGGTGGCGAAGGCGGCAAACTCCCCCGCGGCAATTGCGGCGCGCATGCCCGCCATAAGCTGCTGATAAAACCACAGATTATGCTCCGTCATGAGCATCGCGCCCAGCATTTCGCCGGAGCGAACGAGATGGTGGAGATAGGCCTTGCTCCACTGCGCCACGGGCGATGCCGGGTCGAGCGGACTCAGATCCTCAGCATATTTGGCGTTGCGAATATTGACCGAGCCATCCCAAGTGAAGGCCTGCCCATTGCGGCCAGAGCGGGTGGGCAGCACGCAATCAAACATATCCACCCCGCGCTCCACAGCACCGACCAGATCATCGGGCTTTCCCACACCCATCAAATAGCGGGGCCGATCAGCGGGCAGTTGATCCGGCGCAAAGTCGAGCGTGGCGAACATCGCCTCTTGCCCTTCCCCCACGGCAAGGCCGCCAATGGCATAGCCATCAAAGCCAATCTCTTGCAGGGCATAGGCCGAGCGTTGGCGCAAATCCCGCTCCAGCGAGCCTTGCTGAATGCCAAATAAGGCCGCCCACGCTGCGTGGGCGCCGCCCGCGTCAAAGGCATCGCGCGATCGTTTGGCCCAGCGCATCGACAGCAGCATCGATTGTTCCGCCACCTCCCGCGCAACGCCATTGGCAGGGCATTCATCAAAGGCCATGACAATGTCAGACCCCAAAAGCCGCTGAATCTCCATTGAGCGTTCTGGCGTGAGCATATGGCGGGAGCCATCAATATGGCTGGCAAAGCGCACGCCCTCTTCGGTGATTTTGCGCAGACTGGCCAGACTCATCACCTGATAGCCGCCGCTATCGGTCAAAATCGGCCGATCCCACCCCATGAAGCTGTGCAGACCGCCCAGCCTGTCCATCCGCTCTGCCCCGGGGCGCAGCATCAGGTGATAGGTATTGCCCAAGATGATATCCGCCCCTGTGGCGCGGACATTGGCGGGCTTCATCGCCTTCACCGTCGCGGCCGTACCCACGGGCATGAAGGCGGGCGTGCGGATCTCTCCGCGCTGCATGCGGATCACCCCGGTCCGGGCTTTCCCGTCGGTCGCAGAAATGGCGAAGTCAAAACGTGGTGCCGTCATGAGGCGCGCCTATAGAGACATCCCCCGATTTGCCAAGCACCCGAGCAAGCGGGCGGCAGTTGACTCCCCTTCCCGCCTCGTGTGTTGCTGCCCCGAAAGCGGATGAAGAGGATGCAGAATATGGCCCATTTATTTGATCTGAGCGGCAAGGTGGCCCTGGTGACGGGCGGCAATGGCGGCATTGGCCTGGGCATGGCCGAGGGCCTGGCCCAACATGGCGCGACAGTCATCATCTGGGGCACGAATGCGGATAAGAATGCGGCCGCCCTTGCCACCCTCTCCAAATATGGCGTGCCCGTGCGCGCCGCACGGGTCGATGTGTCAGACGAAGCGGCCGTAAAAGACGCAATGGCCGATATTATGTCAGAATTTGGTAGGATTGACCAAGCCATCGCCAATGCGGGGATCGGCCAATCGCGCCGGGATATGTTCGACATCAGCCTTGAGGATTTTCAAAAGCTGGAATCGATCAACGTCCATGGCGTGTTCTTCACCCTGCGCGAAGCCGCCCGCCATATGATCGAACGGCACAAAGCCGGGGATGGTGGCGGATCGCTTGCCGCAGTCGCCTCCACCGCGGCCATCCATGGCGCGGCCCGCAATGAACATTATGGCGCAACCAAGGGGGCTGTTGTCTCTATGTGTCGCGCGATGGCGGTGGAGCTGGCCCGCCACCAGATCACCGTCAATTCCATCCTGCCCGGCTGGATCAAATCAGAGATGACGGCCGGCCTGCAAGCGATGGACAAGTTCAACGAACGCGTCATTGGCCGCGTGCCGATGGGCGGATGGGGGGAGCCAGAGGATTTCGCCGGCATCGCCGTCTACCTCGCCAGCCGCGCCGCCCGCTTTCACACAGGCGACGCGCTGGTCATTGATGGCGGTTACACCATTTATTGAGGGCCTCTATTCCGCAGCGGTTGGGCTAGCCGCAGGCATAAGCCGGGTGGCCAGCCATTTCACCGCCTCAATAAAGCCCGCAAAGAAAAGCCCGCCCGCAAGGGTCGCCAGCGTCAGATCGACAAAATCAACCTTCAGCTGCACCAAGGGGGCGGCCGCCACAGTCAAAAACAACATGGCAGATGCGTTGAAGACAAAGGGCAAAACGGCAATCACCTGAAGATAAATGGCGGCCAGCATGATGAGCAGGCCCAGCAACGTGCCCTGCGGACCCATCATCTGCGTCAGCCAGACGACCTTCCAAGACAGGCCAATCCCTGCCGCTGCACCCGCCAAAGCCTGTGGCAGCCGCTTAATCTCCAGCTTTTCCATATTCGCATAATGCCACAGCATCAAAAAGCCGCCGAACAGCGACACATCCTGAAACAACCGCCCGCCAATCACCGCCCAGCCGATAATGGCAATGGCGACAATCACCACAACACCCACCCCCGCCAAAGGCGACGGCGCGCCTGCGGCAGGCGCAGCTCCATTCTCCTGATCCGACATATATCCCCTCTCCCTGCCCGTCTTGATGCGAGCAGCGCGGATGAAAGCTTATTTGGGGGGATGGGGCAAGGGGGGTGGGGAACGACGAAACAGAAGAGAGCTAAGAATTTTTTAACCAGAACTGTCTAGCCATGATCAGCTAGAAATCACGATTATACTTATCAGTATCTGCGTTAGGCACCTTGCCGACAACAGTGGGAAGCCAAGCTATGCCAATTCTTTCCAGCCATTGGGTGAATTATCCATGGAAGAATGAACTCAAAACTCAGGCTGAACGCGTTGTCGCTTCGACGGCTGAAATTTTGAGCGAAGATGACCAAACAGAACACCACCCAATGGCGATGCTCGAGCGCGCACTTGTTTTGGCAGCCTTCTGTATTCGTCGCATGATTGAGAAGCGAGTTGTCACCGATGCGATCGCCGCACTAAATGTTAAGGTCCGCTCCTACCCAGCGAGAAACATGAATTTCCGTAGGCCGTTCACTTCTAGCACCGGATCAAACACATATTCGAACTATGAACTCGGCTCTCCCGCGGTGGTGGGAATGAGCCTGAAGCAATTGTGCAACGAAATCATACACGCTTCACAGCTTATGGTGATAAGCGGAGAGCAATCGATCGAGGACGGATTGCTTTTTGCATCCGATGAAAAGCT
>CAMAQU010000031.1 GCA_945860425.1 Sphingomonas paucimobilis | reverse complement strand
GGCGGCCCAACTTCGGCTGCGGGCAAAGCTGGAGCGGGAAGCGCCGGAACGCTTGCAGGTGAAGATGTGGCTCTACCCCTATGGTACTTGGGCCGCCCTTGCGGGCATGGCGGGCGTCCTCTTGCTGATGGGCTTGTCTGACAAGCACGCGATGGAGCTATGGGCGAGCATTATCGTCACCGCTATATTTCTGATCAGCTATTGGGTTAAGCTCCAAGTGCAGCCAAAATCCAACGGTTGAGCGCACGTCGATCAGAATTTTCCGATCGCAACATTCTTTTCAATCGCGATGAGACCAATCTGCATTGCATAAGACCTCAAATGCCTGATGCTGGAGCCGCATAATGACCTTAGAAAATGATCCTCTTGCCGCCCTCTGGATGCCCTTTACGGCGAACCGCGCCTTTAAGGCCGCCCCTCGCCAGCTCAAAGCGGCCAAGGACATGCACTACACCGCCGATGATGGCCGTCAGATCTTAGACGGCACGGCAGGTCTTTGGGCGGTCAATGCAGGCCATTGCCGCCCGTCTATTGTTGAAGCGATCCAGAAAACAGCAGCCGAGCTGGATTACGCGCCACCCTTCCAATTGGGCCACCCCCTCTCCTTTGAGCTTGCATCGCGCGTCGCCGCGATGATGCCCAAGGGTCTGGACCGTATTTTCTTCACCAACTCAGGCTCTGAATCGGTTGATACCGCGCTCAAAATCGCGCTCGCCTATCAGCGCGCCCGTGGGAAGGGCACAAGAACGCGGCTAATCGGGCGGGAGCGCGGCTATAATGGCGTTGGCTTTGGCGGGATTTCCGTTGGTGGCATCGTGAACAACCGTCGCCAATTCGGGACATTGCTGACCGGCGTGGACCACCTGCCCCACACCCACAATCTTGAGCATAATGCCTTTTCCAAAGGCCGTCCCCAATGGGGCGCGCACCTTGCCGATACGCTGGAGTCGATTGTCGCTCTCCATGGCGCAGAAACAATTGCCGCCGTCATCGTTGAGCCAATGGCCGGGTCAACCGGCGTCCTCGTGCCGCCTATCGGCTATTTGGAAAAGCTACGTGAAATTACAGCCAAGCACGGCATTTTGCTGATTTTTGACGAAGTCATCACCGCGTTCGGCCGGGTCGGCGGGGCAACTGCCTCTGGCACGCTGGGCGTGACGCCAGATATGATCACAATGGCCAAGGGCCTAACCAATGCCGCTGTACCCATGGGTGCTGTTGCGATCAGCCGCCATGTCCATGATGGCGTGGTGGAAGGCGGCCCGGACGGTATTGAGCTGTTCCACGGCTATACCTATTCCGGCCACCCTCTGGCGGCCGCCGCCGGCCTCGCTACGCTCGACGTCTATAAGTCCGAAGGGCTGTTTGAGCACGCCGCCTCGCTCCATGGCTATTGGGAAGACGCGGTGCACAGCTTGAAGGGCAAAAGGCACATTATTGACGTGCGCAATATGGGCATTGTCGCCGGGATTGAGCTTGAGCCACGCCCCGGTGCCCCGACCAAGCGCGCGATGGAATTGTTCCACAAATGCTTTGATAACGGGCTTCTGGTGCGTGCGACGGGTGATATTATTGCGCTGTCTCCGCCACTTATCTTGCAAAAGAGCCATATCGATGAAATGGTCGGTCGCATTGCGGAGTTGTTAGAAACCATTGATTAAGGCCATGAAATGACCGTCGTCGATCTGATCCAAAGCAACATTGGCCTCTATTCGGCCTTGTTCTTCTTCTTTTTACTGGGGGTCGAACTGGCGGCGATCAAGCTGTGGCGCGCGCGCGGGAAGATGCCGGCCAAAGATGCGCTGACGGGGATCGCAACGGGCCTGCTCAGCGATCCGATTAATGGCTTTTCGGCCTTTATCACGCTTGGCATCTTGGCCGCAGTCGCACCTTTTCAGGTTCAGAGCATCCCGATTACGTTGGGCAGTTTTCTGCTGTGTTTCTTCCTCGATGATTTGCGCTTTTACTGCCATCATCGCGTCGCGCATCGCTGCCGTTGGGTGTGGGCCATGCATGTCGTGCACCACAGCAGCGAAGAATATAATCTGGCAGTCGCCCTGCGTCAGGGGTGGACCAAACATTTCACCGGGACGATGCTCTTCAAAATCCCGCTGGTTCTCATCGGCTTTGATCCAATCATGGTCACCGTGTGCGGGGTGCTCAACGCCACCTATCAATTCATGCTCCACACGGAGACGGTGAACAAATTCCCCCGCTGGGTTGAGTTTCTCTTCAACACACCATCGCATCACCGGGTGCATCATGCCAATAACCCGCGCTATCTTGATGCCAATTATGCCGGAACCTTCATCATTTGGGATCGTCTGTTCGGCAGCTTTGTGGCGGAAGATCATGCGGAAAAGCCAGTTTATGGACTGGTCAAAAATCTCAAAACCTTCAATATTTTGAAGGTCATATCGCACGAATATATTGGCATTGCTAAAGATGCCAGCACGCCCGGCCTCTCTGTGTGGCAGCGCTTCTGCTATGTCTTTGCGCCTCCTGGGTGGAGCCATGATGGATCGCGCCTGACCTCAGAAGATATCAAGCGCGCGGCTGGGTTAGGCGTAGTCCCAGTGGCAACACCCGCCGAATAATGCCGATCCATTACGCCCTCACAGACGCTCTGGTTGCACTTGTGGCGATCTGGGGCGCGTGGCGGTTGGTGCGTACGCACAAGACCATAGCGGCGTTCGGCCTTGCCCTATTCGGGCTTGCCGGCGTGATTGGCACGATCCGCATCACCAGCGGCTTGGTTGAGCCTCTGGTCGCTGTCCATAAAATGGCCTCGCAATTGGGCGGCTTGGCTGGCCTCTCCCTGCTTTTGTGCCAAATCCTTCACGATACGGGCTGGAGAGTTGGAAAACGCGTCAGCTTCTCTGCCGCCGTCCTTGTTGCGGCAGTCGGCGCGATATTCCCTCTGGCTGGGGCCGTTCTTTTTGGAGTGATGCTGGTCGCCGCCCTCGCCTTCTTCCTGAAAGTGCGAAGCCCTACTGCTGCAATCGGCTTTGCGCTTATGCTGATCAATATTGTCTTTGTGCGCCAATCCGCCTTTTTGGGGCCGGACGCCAGCTGGCACCTCTATCATGTTCTCGTCGCGGCTTGGCTCGGATGTGTGGCTTGGACAATGAGCGCGCCCTCGCCCTCCCGATTGCGATCATAAATCCTAACCGGCCAGCACGATCTTCCCGACATGACGCTTGCTCAAAAACGCCTCTTGCGCCGCCACAATATCAAATAGGCCATAGGTTGCGGCAATGCAGGGCTTGATCTCTTTGCGCTCAATATAGCCAATCAAATTCGGAAAAACCTGAGGGTCGAGCACGGTACAGCCGATGAGCCGCAAGTCCTTGAGATAGAGCGTCCGCAGGTCCAGATCGACCATAGGCCCAGCTATGGCCCCGGCAACGCCATAGCGCCCGCCCTGCTTCAAACTGTTGAGGATGCCGCCAAATTGCGCCCCGCCAACGCTATCGACGGCGGCATCGAAATAATCTGCGCCGAAAACAGCCGCCAAATCCGCATCACGGGGCACCACCTGATCCGCGCCCAAGGCCTGCACCGCCTGCGCCTTATCGGTACCCGCCATCGCCACCACATAGGCCCCACGCCGCTTGGCGAGCTGCACCGCGGCAGAGCCCACGCCGCCCGAAGCCCCGGTGATCAAAACCCGCTCGCCTGCGGCCAATCCAACTCGTGTCAGCATGTTTTCAGCAGCGGAATAAGCGCAAGGGAAACTTGCCAGCTCCACATCGCTTAGATCGCTGTCGATCCTGTGGGCGTGAAGGGCGGGGACGCGGGCGTAATCGGCAAAGCCGCCATCCACTTCCGACCCGAAATAGCGCACATCATAAGGCCCGCTCCCCCGAAATACGGGCTCGACAAGAACACGATCCTCTATGCGAGATGGATCGACGGCCGGTCCCACCGCGACAATCCGGCCACAGGTATCAGCCCCTTGAATGCGCGGAAACTGAAACGCAGCCCCCGACCAGCCGTCATCCTGCGCGCCAGAAATCCCGGATGTGGCCCCCACATCCGTCGCCTCTGCAACCGCCTTTGAATACCAACCGATGCGGGTGTTGATGTCGGTATTATTAACCCCGGCCGCACCAATACGGATCAGAACCTCATCTGGCCCCGGCAGGGGCACAGGAACATCATCACGCAGATCAAGCCGATCAAACCCGCCATGGCCGGTCAAGAGAACCGCGCGCATGGTGGCGGGCAAGGTCATTCCGCCCGCTCAAGCCCGAATTGGTTGAGATACCATTTCTGGAACTTGATGACGCTGCCTTCCTGATCAGAATAGCGACCGGGACGATAGCGGCTGGACATGATGCCCGCCTGATTATTTTCCGTAATCACTTTGTCCTGCGTTGTGGTCGCGTGATAGCCCCAGATCATCTTGTCGATATCGACCTGATCTTCGGTGGCGCGTCCATCGACGAGCCAAATCATCTCTACATCACAGGCCAAGGCAGACCGTGGCGTGAACTGGAACAGGATGACGAAATGATCGTCGGCGACAAGCTGGCTGAACGGGCTGAAGCTTAGGTGCATGCGCCCGCCATCGGCCTGTGTCCGTTTGCCCATCAGCGGCGCGGGAGCGGTGCCATCCCTCGTTTCAGAGGCCCATCCGTCCTTATTCATCCGCTGCATCAACAGGCGCAAATGGCTGCTCTCTGGCGCGTCATCCATATTGCCAATGGGGCGGCCAAGGGCAGCAGCCCCATCTTCCCATGCCTTCAATTTGGGGGTGAAGCTGGCAATGGCATCGGCCGGGCCAGAGCTTGGCCCCGCGCCGACAGCCACGATCGATTCCGATGCGTGCATCGAGCAGAATTCCGGATGCGACGGGACGCAGTGATAGCATTCAAAGAAATTCTCGACGACAAGCTTCCAGTTGGCGGTCGTCGGATAGCTGCCAGCATAGGCAATGCGTGCATCGGCCATGCCATGATAATCGAGGATCGGCCCCATATCGCCGAAAGTCGCGTCGAAATCGACTGGCTCATCTTCGCTCATATTGATGAAGATCAGGCCGTGAAAGACGCGGGTATGACAAGGAATCAGGCTGTTTTCGGCCTTATCAAAATCTTCTGGCATCAACCGGGCGGAGATCAACCGACCGTCCAGACCAAAGGTCCATGCATGATAGGGGCAGACAAGCCGGGGCGCATTACCGCTTTCCGCCTGACAAATGGTCGATCCGCGATGGCGGCAGACATTGAAGAAGGCGCGGACGCTGTCTGCATTTTCACGAATGACGATGATCTGTTCTGCGCCGATTTTGAACAGGAAATAGTCGCCCTTATTGGGAATGCGGGACACATGGCCTGCAACAATCCATTTGCGGCTGATCACCCGATCCATATCGGCCTGAAACACCGCGTCGCTGGCGTAGAATTCCTGATCAAAGCTATAGCCGACGCGCGTATTGGCGGCCAGGCGGCCCATGAGGTCTGCAGAAGTCTCAGTCATCAGATTTTAATCCGTGCATTAGAAGGGTCATAAAGGGGCTTGAGCGACGCGGTCACAGGGTAACGCACACCCGCAATTTCGATTTCATAATCATCCGCGCCAATCGGGCCGACAACGCCGCCAGCTGCCGCCGTCACATAGCCAAGGCCACAAGACGCGCCGAGCGTATGGGCGTACATGCCCGAGCGGATATAGCCCGCAATCCGGTCGCCCTGCCAGATCGGCTCATTATGATAGAGCATCGGCTCTGGCGATTTCAGCAGGAACTGAACGAGGCGCTGTTTCAGCCCCTCTTCCTTCTGCTTCAAAAGCGCATCACGCCCAATGAAGCCGCCGGGCTTGTCCATCTTTACCGCAAAACCAAGCCCAGCTTCCAAGGGCGTATCTTCATCGGTGATGTCATGACCCCAATGGCGATAGGCCTTTTCCATGCGCAGCGCGTTGAGCGCGTGATAGCCGCAATGCTTAAGGCCAAAGGCCGCGCCTGCGGCGACAATCTCATCATAGACACCCGTCATGAATTCAGTTGGGATATAAAGTTCCCAACCCAATTCGCCGACATAAGTGATGCGCGAGGCACGCACGATGGCATAGCCCAGCTCAATTTCCTGGCTCGTCGCAAAGGGAAAGGCCTCATGCGATAAATCATTGGGGCAAATCGATTGGAGCAGCGCACGCGCGTTTGGCCCCATGATCGAGATCACGCCCATCGCAGAGGACACATTGGTCAAAATGGCATGGGCATCCTCTGGAATGTGCCGCGACAGCCAGTTGAAATCCTTCACCTCTGTCTCGGCCCCAGTGACGATGAGATAGGCGGTCTGCGACAGTCGGGTAACCGTCAAATCCGCCTCAATCCCACCCTTGTCATTCAACCATTGGGTATAGATCAGCTTGCCCGGGGCTACATCAACATCATTGGCGCACACGCGGTTCAGGACGGCGCAGGCATCGCGCCCTTCCAACCGGAATTTGGCAAAGGAGCTTTGGTCGAACAGGCCAACCGTCTCGCGCACCGCTTTGCACTCTTCGGCATTGGCCTCAAACCAGTTTTGGCGGCCATAGCTATATTCATATTTGGGCGTGCTGCCGGGTTCGCCATACCAATTGGGCCGCTCCCAACCAAAGGCCTCGCCGTGACACGCGCCTGCCGCCACGAGCCGATCATGAATGGCGGAACGGCGGACGCCGCGCGCGGTTTCATATTGCTTGAAGGGATAATGCGTCGCGTAGAGCAGCCCAAGGCTCTCGGTCACGCGCTCGCGCAGATATTTGCGGTTAATCTGGAACGGCATGTTGCGTCGAATATCGACTGTCCAGAGATCCGCAGGCGGAATTCCATCACGGATCCAGTCGGCCATCACCTTGCCAACGCCGCCTGCGGATTGCAGGCCGATGGAGTTGAGACCAGCGGCGACAAAGCACCCCTTCAGCTCGGCACTTTCGCCGAGATGATAGCGCACATCGGGGGTGAAGCTTTCCGGACCACAGAAGAATTTCTGAATGCCCGCTTTTTCTAGCGCAGGCACGCGCCGCATGGCATCCATCAACAAGGGCTCGAAATGCTCAAAGCTGCCGGCGATTTCATCAAAACAGAAATCTTCGGAAATGCCGTCCATGCCCCATGGCCGTGCATTGGGTTCAAAGGCCCCAACCAGCAACTTGCCCGCATCATATTTATAATAGCCGCAATAATCATAGTCGCGCAGCACGGGCAACGTATTGTCTATCCCCTCCACGCCCTCGAACAGAACATAATAATGTTCGCACGCATGAAGCGGTGCAGCAACACCAATGCTCGCCGCCAGATCGCGCGTCCACATGCCGCCGCAGATCACAACATAATCAGCATCAATCGATCCATCATCGGTATCGACACCCGTCACACGCTCCCCATTATGGCGAATTTTTGTGACCTTGGTGTTCTCAAAAATCTGCGCGCCGCCGGTGCGTGCGCCCTTCGCAAGCGCCTGCGTAATGTCCACGGCATTGGCATAGCCATCGCTGGGGATGTGAATGCCGCCGACCACATCATCGACATTGACGATGTTTGCCAGCTCTTTGATCTCTTCCGGCGTCACGACATGGACGGGCAGGTCAAATACCTTCGCCATCGAAGCGCTGCGTTTCAGCTCTTCAAACCGCTCCGCATTGGTCGCCATCGAAATGGAACCGCACTGGCGATAGCCTGTGGCTTGACCGGTTTCTGCTTCCAGCCCGCGATAGAGTTCGCCCGTATATTTGGCGAGCTTGGTCATGTTGATGGAGGGGCGCAACTGGCCCACCAGACCGGCCGCGTGCCAAGTCGTCCCACTGGTCAATTGCTTGCGTTCCAGCAAAACAACATCGTCCCAGCCAATCTTGGTCAGGTGATAGGCAATGGAGCAGCCAATAACGCCGCCACCAACGATGACGACCCGCGCCTTTTTGGGAAGTTCAGCCACAGATCAAACCTTCATCTTTGCATTGTCAGGATCATAAGCAGGACCAGCCAAAACCACGGCCTGATGCCGTTCCCCCTGCAGATAAATATCAAATGTCGACCCGGGGGCCGATTGCTCCAACGACACACAGGCAAAGAAGAGGCTCTTGCCCACGCGGTGACCATAGCCCCCTGATGTCGTCAGGCCGATGCAGTTTTCACCAATCAGGCAGGGTTCAGCCCCCCGGACATCGACATTGGTTGCGGCGACTTCCCCATAGACAATGCGGAAACGGTCTGGCGCATCCAGCGTTGCCTGCTTGCCGACAAAGTCTTCCTTGTTGAAATTGATGAAGCGCGGCATGTCGGCTTCAATCATCGTCAGTTCATTTGTGAGTTCGGAGCCCCAAGCCTTATAGCCTTTTTCCATTCGCATCGTATTCGCGGCATAGAGCCCGTAATTGACGATGCCATAGTCCTGCCCCGCATCCCAAATGGCATCATATAGCGCCGCAAGATCGTCCATTGGCGGATGCAGCTCCCACCCAAGTTCACCGGCATAAGACACACGAAGCGCGCGCATTTTTATGCCTGCGATTGTGATTTCCTGACCGCTTAACCAGCGAAAACCGTCATTCGTTAAGTCGGATGTGGTGAGCTTTGCCAGCACATCGCGCGAACGCGGGCCGTTCATTACCAATACGCCCAAGTCCATCGTCAAATTGCGAATGGTGACGTCCTCATGCGGCAATTTGCTTTGGATCAGCAAATCCCAATCGCGTTGCTCAGCCGCCGCCGCCGACAGGCAGTAAAAATGATCGTCGGCAAAGCGCGTGACCGTCATCTCGCCGTAAATACGGCCTTGAATGGACAAGGGGTGCACCAAGCCGATACCACCCAATTTCTTGGGCATGCGGTTGGCGCAAATACGGTTGAGGAAAGCCTCCGCATCCGGCCCGCAGACATCATATTTGGCGAAGCCAGACAGATCGAGCACGCCGACGCCTTCGGCCACAGCCTTCACTTCGGCGGCGACCGCGTCAAAGCTATTGGTGCGTTGGTAGCCGCCTTCTTCTTCCGCGCCATCAAGCGCGAAATATTGGGGGCGTTCCCAGCCATAGGTTTCGCCATAAACAGCGCCTGCCGCCTTAAGCTTGTCATACAAAGCGCTGGTCTTTTGCGGACGGCCGTCGGGCTCTTCCTCACCCGGAAGCCGGGTTGTGAAGGTCATCCGGTAATCCAAGAACACCTTATCGCGGCTATAATCTTCATCGGCATAGGGGCCGTAACGACGCGGGTCGAATTCGGTCATGTTGATGTCGGCATCGCCATAGACCATCCATTGCGCCAGATATTTACCAGAGCCACCGCCTTGCGCGATGCCAAAGCTGGTGCCGCAACAATGCCAGAAATTCTTCAGGCCCACAGCCGGGCCCAATAACGGCCCGCCATCGGGGGTGTGCGGGATAGCACCGTTAACAAAGCGCCTGAGGCCAACCTCACCAAATATCGGCATCCGCTCCATCGCACGTTCAAGCCAAGGGGCAATCCGCTCTAGATCTTCCGGAAACAACTCGCTGGTCGACTCCCATTCCGGGTGCCCACCGCGCGGGGCCCACGCCTCGGCCAAGCCTGTATTCTCATACACGCCGATCAGGCCGCTTTTCTGTTCCTGGCGGAAATAGCCGGACACATAAGAGCAACGCATGACGGGGATTTCCTCATCACGGTCCTTAAACGCAGGAATAGGATCGGTGACGACGTAATGATGCTCCATATTCGTCACGGGAATATCAATGCCTGCCATTTGCGCGATTTGCCGCGCATAGCAGCCGGCCGCGTTGACGACGATTTCGGCGCGAACAGTGCCCTTTTCGGTTTCCACATCCCATTCGCCTGATGGCAATTGGGTCAGGCCCGTCACCCGGTTCTTACGAACAATCTTTGCGCCCATATTCTTTGCGCCAATGGCAAGGGCGTTACACAAGCCTGAGGGATCGGCATGGCCGTCGCTCATCGTCCGGGCGCCCGCGATCACGCCGTCGGTCGTCACAAAGGGATTGATGCGCCGAATCTCTTCCGGGTCAATAATCTCCATGTCGAAGCCGATGATCTTCGAATAGCCATGGATATATTTGAACCAGGCCAATTCCCGCTCATTGGTCGCCAGACGAATGCCGCCGGACTTATGCCAGCTGACATATTGACCCGTAATCTCTTCCAGCTTGGGATAGAGTTCATTGCTATAGGCGTGGATTTTCGCCAGATTATAGCTACCGGTGATGCTTGGGCACTGCCCCGCCGCATGCCAGGTGGAGCCTGATGTCAGCTCATCCTTTTCGATCAAAAGGCAGTCCGTCCAGCCAAGCTCTGCGAGATGGTAAAGCAAACTTGCTCCCATGATTCCGCCGCCGATGATTACAACTCGTGCCGATGTTTGCATGGCAAGCCCGCTCCTGATGGGGATATTTGATCCTGATAATAGGCCGCAGACGCAAGCAGCGACAAATGGCTATTATGCTGGGATTGGTTCAAAAAATTTTCGGATCACAGTCGCATGGGATTTGCTAGGACGCGCCAGTCGCAAATATTGGGAAAGACCGAGCAGAATGACAATCGCCGTCGTAACGGGTGCCGCGCAAGGCGTGGGCCTCACCACCGCAAAGCTGCTCGCGCAAAAAGGGCATCATGTTGTGATGACGGATGTTCAGCCGCTCGATGATCAAGTCGCACGCCTCTCCTCAGAAGGCCTCAGCATTTCCGCAATCAGCGGGGATGTGTCTTCAGAAGATTTTGTGACGGCCTTATCTGCCAAAATCGACCAGGATCATGGCGGTGCAGATATATTGGTCAACAATGCCGGTATCAGCCTGATTTGCCCGGCAGAGGAGACCAGCCTTGATCAATGGCACCGGGTCATGGCGATCAACCTTGCAGGCCCCTTCCTGCTCAGCCGCAGTCTTGGTGCTGGGATGTTGGCACGGGGGCAAGGAAGCATTGTCAACGTGGCCTCTGTCGCGGGATTGGGCGGCGTCATCCATCGGGCCGCCTATAATGCCTCTAAGCACGGCCTGATCGGCCTCACGCGCACGCTTGCGGCGGAATGGGGCGGTCGTGGTGTCCGCGTGAACGCCGTCTGCCCCGGCTGGATCAAGACCGAAATGGATGTCGCAGACCAAGGCTCTGGCGCTTATGGCGATGACGATATCATCAATCGCGTGCCCATGGCCCGGTTCGCAAAGCCCGATGATGTCGCACGCGCCATCGCATTTCTCGCCGAAGGGGATGGATTCCTCAATGGGGTCAGTCTGCCTGTGGATGGCGGATGGACAGGGGATATGAGCTGGGACGCTTTACGCCTGAAAACGCGGTGATGTCACGCCTTGGTCACACTTGTCTGACAGTGCGGCGTAAGCGATTTTTATTGTAAGCAGGCGAGACCAAAATTGGCCATTCTCAGTATCCCGCGCACGCGAATCGAACCTCAAGACGTTCTGCTGGCGACGGCGCGACTGGTGTTGATTGGCCTGCCGCTGCCAATCCTCTTACCGCTGCATTTAATCTGGCAGACGCTAAAGCTACCTTCGCCATGGGCGATGCTCTATTTGCGCATTGTCGCACGAGTTTTGGGTGCGCGGGTCAAAGTTCATGGCACGCGATTGCGCCACGATGTGTTCTTCGTTGCCAACCATTTGTCTTGGCACGACATCCCCATTTTGGGCGGAGTCACAGGCACAGCCTTTGTCGCGCAGGATGGCGTGCGCAAATGGCCGATCATCGGCTGGCTCGCTGCGCAGAACAAAACCATCTTCGTCAATCGCGCCGGCAAGCATCAGGTTTCGGATCAGATCAATGTCATCCGGGAAGCGATTGCGGAAAATTGGTCCGTCACCCTCTTCCCGGAAGGGACAACGTCGGACGGCCTTGGCCTTTTGCCGTTTAAGCCGTCGCTTTTTGAGACATTGGCCCCCCCTCCAAAGCCGATCATGATCCAGCCCGTCTTGCTCGATTTTGGTGATGAAGGCCGCGATATCGCTTGGTTGGGTGAAGAAACAGGCGGGCAAAGCGCCTGGCGCGCCTTTACGCGTCGCGGAAGCTATGAAGTGGGCGTTCACTTCCTTGAGCCTTATGACCCAAGCCAGCTGGCGGACAGGAAAGAGGTCTGCGCCCATGCTCGAAACAGCATTG
>CAMAQU010000030.1 GCA_945860425.1 Sphingomonas paucimobilis | reverse complement strand
TTGCCATGCGGAATCGCGACACCGCCGCCAAAGCCTGTCGAGCCCAGACGTTCTCGTTCGACGAGCTTATCGACGACGTCGCCCGCGTTCAGATGATATTCGCGTTCGGCCATCTGCCCCAAAAGTTGGAACAGCGCCTTTGACGAACTCACCATGCCACCGGCGGCAATAGCCCCGGGGGACAAAAGGGATATGATCTCTGTCATGCAAGATCCAAATATAGACTTTGGACGGCGCGTTTAGCAGAAACAACGGTCACGGCAAGCCGGGCAAAGGTTTAGGACTTTGCCTGCGGCTCAACCCAGCCAATTGTGCCGTCATTGCGCCGATAGACCATGTTGAACACGCCCGTCGCCGCATTGCGGAACAGCAGTGCGTTTGTGTGCCGCAGATCAAGCATCATCACGGCATCAGATACGCTGGCGTCCGGCACATCGACCCGCGTTTCAGCGATGATAATCGGATTATCCTCCGCATCAGGCACGTCATCGGGGGTTGATTCAAAGACGGTATAGGCGGCATTATCTTCGGGGGGTGCGACATTTGGCCCAGCATGATCATCCCGCAGGCGGCGCTTATAGCGGCGCAATTGCTTTTCAATTTTGTCCGCCGCCCCATCCAGGGCAAAGCGCGCTTCTTGGGCGCTGGCGGATGCTTTGAGCACCACGCCGCGCACGACATGCAGAATAATATCGCACACAAAACCATGATCATGCGGGCCTTTGCTGAAGGTCGCATGGGCACTGTGCGCGCGGGAAAAATACTTGGTCGCTATCGCCTGCAGCCGATCGTTCACTTGGCTCTGGAGAGCGCCCCCGGTGTCGACTTGATGGCCTGAAACACGGATGTCCATAATTTCTCTCCTTTCACTGTCCTAGCTAGGAAGGATTTTCCCAACATCAACACGGCCAGCGTCAACTTAGGCGGGGGCGCGACCCTCCTCATCTTCACCCAGCCCCCATAAAGGGTCGCTGAGTGTCATGATGAAAGCGCGGTGGCGCTCAATCTCTGCCGGATCCGCTGAGTGCGGGCGGGCCGCGCGGGCAGGACGGCTGGCCGTCAGAGACCGGCCAAGGTCATCGGCTACGTCCGCCGTCAAAGGGGCCTCGGCCAGACCCAAACCAATTTGGCGGCCTCCGGTGAGTTCAACATAAACTTGGGCGAGCAATTGCGCGTCAAGAAGCGCGCCATGTTTAATCCGGTGCGATCGATCAATGCCAAAGCGGGTGCACAGGGCATCCAGGCTATGCTTGGCGCCGGGAAATTTGCTCCGCGACAATGACAAGGTGTCGATCATCCGCGCGGGCGCAATGTCTGGGCGGTTGATCCGCGACAGCTCCTCATTGAGAAACGCAAAGTCAAAGGACGCATTATGCGCGACCAAAGGGCTATCATCGATAAAGTCGAGCAGATCCTCCACCAAATCACCAAAGAACGGCTTATCCGCAAGGAACGCGTCCGACAGGCCGTGCACCGCTTGGGCTTCAGGCGCCATGGGTCGTTCTGGATTATAATAGGCATGGTAGACCCGGCCAGTCTCAACCCGGTTGACCAGTTCCACACATCCGATTTCAACAAGCCGGTCGCCTAAAGCGGCGTTGAGCCCTGTCGTTTCGGTATCAAAAACGACTTCACGCATTGGCAGATCTATCGGCTCTTTCTTTGGGAAAGGCAAGCGATGAGGCGACGCACTTCGGCGCGTGTCGCCATCATGGATGTGCCCGTTTCAATGACAAAGTCGGCCTTCTGCCGCTTCACATGATCGGGGATCTGCAAATGTCGGATATGGGCCAGTTTCGCAGGCGTCATATTCTTACGACGCAGCACTCGGCGACGCTGCAAAAAGGCGGGGGCAGAGACAACAACCGTCACATCCGCCTGAGCCGCACCCCCTTTTTCAAACAAAAGGGGTATGTCCAACACCACGATCGGGCGGGATCGATTGCGCCGCAAAAAGGCCTGCCGGGCAAGAAAGACCGCCGGGTGAACGACATGCTCCAACGCGCGCAGTTCCTCCGGCTTGCCCAGCACGGCCGCGCCCAATTTTTGCCGATCAACGCCCTGCGCACCCGTCGTGCCGGGGAAGCTCGCCTCAATCCGCGCGACAAGCGCGCCTCCGGGGCCTTGCAGCTTGTGCACCTCAGCATCGGCATCAAACACCGGGACGCCCATCTGCCGAAACATGGCCGAGACAGCAGATTTTCCCATGCCAATGGAGCCGGTGAGACCAATGCGGATCATGCCAAGAGCCTTTCGCGCAGCTCCTCATCCCGATCGCGCGGCGGCGCGGCCCCAAAGAAGAGTTCAAAAGCAATGGCCGCCTGCCCGACCAGCATGTCCAACCCATCTACGATCTGAAGGTCCCGAGCGTCGGCAGCCTGAAGCAGCGGCGTCATCAAGGGCGCATAGACAATATCATAGACCAGAGCGTCTTCGGGTAGGGGGGAAAGGTCGGGCGCGAAGGCGGGCTGCCCCACCATGCCAAGCGAGGTGGTGTTGACCAGCAATTGTGCGGGCGGAATTGCCGATTCTATAGGGCGAACATCGCCCTTCAGGCCAAATCGTGCCAAGAGCGCAGCCCCCTTTAATGGGTTCCGCGCGAGCAATGTGACTGGCCCAGCCCCGACCCGAGACAAAGCAAAGAGGACAGCATGGGCAGCCCCGCCCGTGCCAACAACAACAACAGGCGCACCCGCCAAAGGCAAATCTGCAATCGGGCCGTAAAAGCCCCCGGCATCCGTGTTGGTGCCAAACAGGCCGCCCTGATCATCGCGCGCAATGGTGTTCATCGCCCCAATGCTGGCCCGCACATCGCCGGGATCAGCCACATGATCCATCACCGCAATTTTATGGGGCAAGGTGACATTGCACCCCCGCCAATCGGGATCATCCGCCCGGCGCGCTATGAAATCCGCCAGCGCGTCCGGCGTCACATGCGTCGCTCGATAGTCTGCCTCAAGGCCGAGTGCCTCGAGCCAGAATCCGTGAATCAGCGGGGATTTGGAATGGCTGATGGGATCGCCAATCACTTCGGCATAGGGTCTGCTCATTGCGGTGCTATTCCCGCTTCCCTCAAAAAAACCAAGAGGGGCAAAAGCGGCAGGCCAATAATTGTAAAGTGATTGCCCTCGACCCGCTCAAATAACTGGATGCCGCGCCCTTCGATCCGATATCCGCCGACGCCAGACAATAGGCCTTCGCCCTCTTGGTTTAGATAATCGACGATGAACTCCGATGAGAGCGGGCGCATCGTCAGCCGCGCCTCTTCAACATGAGACCAGATAACGGCTCCATCTCGAACAACGGCCATGGCCGCAAACAAGCTGTGCGTGCGGCCCGACAGAGTGGCAAGCTGCTCTGCCAGCGCGGCCAGCGACGGCGCTTTGTCAAACATCTGCCCATCGTCCAGCGCCAATGTCTGGTCGCATCCTAGAATGAGATCGCCGGGTCGTTCCAAGGAAACAGAGCGGGCTTTTGCCTCTGCCAACCCCAAAGCGAGGGCGTGCGCATCGACGCCTGCTGCTTTCAGCTTCGCCTTTTCAGTCTCTTCATCGCAGAGCGCCGTCATGGCCTGATGCGATATCCCCGCTTGGGTGAGCAGCGCCCGCCGACCTGCGCTTTGTGACGCGAGGATCAGAGTCATTCGGGGGCGCCCTTGCGTTCGCCATGAAGGTTGATGATCGCGGCCGCCGCCTCTTCAATCGAGCGGCGCGTCATGTCGATGACGGGCCATTCATTATCGGCAAACATGCGCCGGGCGTATGCCACTTCCCGCGTGACCGCCTCTTGATCGACATAGTCCGTATCGGGCGCCTGATTCAACGCGAGCAGACGGTTGCGGCGGATCTGCACCAATCGTTCCGGATTGGTCACCAGACCAACAACCAAAGGCTTGTGCAGGCGATAGAGCAAGTCTGGCGGCGGACTTTCTAAGACGATCGGGATATTGGCCGTCTTATAGCCGCGATTGGCAAGATAGATGGAGGTAGGTGTTTTGGAACTGCGCGACACACCGGCGAGAATGATATCCGCCTCTTCCCAATTTTCCCAGTTCAAGCCGTCATCATGGGCAATGGTAAACTGAATGGCCTCTACACGTGCGAAATATGCGTCGTCCAACAAATGTTGGAGGCCGGGCCGGGCTTTAAGGGGTTTGCCAAGCACTTCGGACAAAGCATGCAGCACCGGATCAATTGCGCCCACATAAGGCAAGCCAAGTGCAGTGCAGCGTTGCTCCAACGCCACCCGAATGTCTGCATTCACAATTGTGAAAAGAACCAAACCGGGGTTCTGGGCAATGTCGGCCATAATCCGATCGACATGGCGCGGGGTGCGCACCATAGGCCAATAATGCCTTACGGGTTCGACATCATCAAATTGTGCCAAGGCGGCCTTGGCGACGGTTTCCAAAGTCTCCCCCGTTGAGTCTGAAACCAAGTGAAGATGCAGTCGAGACACGCCATTCGCCCGTTGTGGAAAAGCCTGGGGACAGGGCTAGCGGAAAGCCGTTGAAAAGCGCAAGGCCGACAATCTCAGCGCGTTCACGGAATAATGCCCACAGGCTTATGAACATTGAGCCCTTATCATCCCCAATTGTGGATAATGGGGACAGAAAAAGGCGACTCTCGCCAGCATCGCAGAGGGGAGAGAGTCAAGTTGGGGGTAAAAGCCGCTGAGCAACTTTATTCCCACCTCCAAGCGACCAACAATCATCTACAACCTTTCAGAGTCTTTAATTATTGAATAGGGGGAGAGCATGATGACCCCAATTTCAAAGCCTTTGCTCAGCGTGCTGAAAGGCACGAAGACCGACACCCTCCCTTTATGGCTCATGCGCCAAGCTGGACGCTATCTGCCCGAATATCGCGCGCTTCGGGCGGAAAAGGGCGGATTTCTGGAATTGGTGCATGATAGTGCCGCAGCGGCCGAAGTCACGATGCAGCCCATTCGTCGGTTCGGTTTTGATGGCGCCATTCTCTTTTCCGACATTTTGGTCATTCCGCACGCTTTGGGCCAGGACCTTTGGTTTGAAACGGGTGAAGGCCCGCGGCTTGCCCCAAAGCTGTTGGATACAAGTCTGAGCGCGCTTCAACGCATGCCTGAGCGTTTGTCCCCGGTGATTGAGACGGTGCGTCAGGTGAAAGCGGCCTTGCCCCCCCAAACAACCTTTTTGGGCTTTGCCGGAAGCCCCTGGACGGTTGCGACCTACATGGTGGCGGGACAGGGTAGCCGCGAACAGGCCGAGACGCGTCGCTTCGCCTATCGGGACCCCAAAGCCTTTGGGGAGATTATCACGGCTATTGCCGACCTGACGGTTGAGTATTTGTCCGATCAAATTGAAGCAGGTGTGGATGCCGTGCAATTGTTCGACAGCTGGTCGGGAAGCCTCAGCCCACAGCAGTTTGAACAATGGGTGATTGCGCCGACGGTGCGGATTATTTCAAAACTCAAGGCGCGCCACCCCCATGCTGTTGTTATTGGTTTTCCAAAGGGTGCGGGCGGCAAGCTGCCTGCCTATGCGCGCGAAGTCGGTGCAGATGCGATCGGTCTGGATGAGACAGTTGATCCCAATTGGGCGCATAACAACCTCCCCAAGGATTTGCCGGTTCAAGGTAATTTGGATCCCTTAGCGCTGATTACGGGCGGCGACATGCTCGATCAGGCGATCACAAGGATTATTGACGCCTTTCAGGACCGCCCCCATATTTTCAACCTGGGCCATGGCATTTTGCCAGATACGCCAATTGCGCATGTTGAGGCGCTAGTGGCACGGATCCGCGGAGAGCAGAGATCATGATTGAGGCGATGATCGGGATTTTGGGCAATGCCTATCTCTGGGTGAAGGCAGGGCACATCATCTTCGTCATCTTCTGGATGGCTGGTCTGTTCATGCTGCCGCGCTTTTTTGTCTATCATCAAGAATCCGAGCCCGGCAGCGTGGAAGAGCAGAAATGGATTGAACGCGAAGACCGACTGCTGCGCATCATCCTCAAGCCATCGATCATGATTGTCTGGATATTCGGGCTGGCTCTGGCGCTGGATACGGGAAGTTTTGCGCAAGGCTGGTTTCACCTCAAACTGGTCGTTGTGCTGATCTTGTCTGGCTATCATGGCTGGATGGTCAGCTATGCGCGCAAACTCCATGCCGGGCAGAGGACGCTCTCGGGCCGGACGTTGCGGATAGTGAATGAAGTGCCGGGCATGGCCGCGGCGCTCATTGTTATCTTGGCGATCGTCAAACCTTTTTAAAGGCTTTGCCTCTCGGCAAGCTGGCTTGACTTGGGGCCTGGGCCCGCTTAGGCCTGTTTCACCGCTGGGCCGTTCGTGCCGTTATCAGCAGCCTTTATCCTCATTTAGTGCTGTCGCGGTTTCTCATATATTTTACCCGGACTGATCTGCCATGATGCACCTGAAACAACTCAAGAAGAAAACCCCCGCGGAATTGGTCGAAATGGCCGAAGAGCTGGGCGTTGAAGGGGCGTCGACCCTGCGCAAACAGGATATTATGTTTGCGATCCTCAAGGTTGAGGCGGAAAATGGGGAAGAGATTATCGGCGAAGGCACGATTGAAGTGCTGTCCGATGGTTTTGGCTTTTTGCGGGCACCAGAATCCAATTATCTGGCGGGTCCGGACGATATTTATGTCTCGCCCAATATGGTGCGCAAATATGGTTTGCGGACGGGCGACACAGTTGAAGGCGAAATTCGCGGGCCCAAAGACGGCGAACGCTATTTCGCGCTGACAACAATTCGATCAATCAACTTTGATGATCCCGATGTGGTGCGTCACCGCGTTAATTTTGACAATTTGACGCCGCTTTACCCGGATGAACGCCTGAAACTCGATACGCTCGACCCGACCGTCAAAGATAAGTCAGCTCGTGTCATCGACATCATCTCACCGCAAGGTAAAGGCCAACGTGCGTTGATCGTGGCCCCGCCGCGCACCGGCAAAACCGTGTTGCTGCAGAATATGGCAAAGGCCATTACCGACAATCACCCGGAAGTTTTCTTGCTGGTGCTGCTCGTCGATGAGCGCCCGGAAGAAGTCACCGATATGCAGCGCTCTGTGAAGGGAGAGGTGATTTCCTCCACCTTTGATGAGCCTGCTTCGCGTCACGTTCAGGTCGCCGAAATGGTGATTGAAAAGGCCAAGCGCCTGGTGGAGCACAAGAAGGATGTGGTCATCCTGCTGGACTCGATCACCCGTCTTGGTCGTGCGTACAACACGGTTGTCCCATCGTCGGGCAAGGTGCTGACGGGCGGCGTGGATGCCAATGCGCTCCAGCGGCCAAAGCGCTTCTTCGGTGCGGCACGTAACATTGAAGAAGGCGGATCCTTGTCCATCATCGCAACCGCGCTGATCGATACGGGCAGCCGCATGGATGAAGTGATTTTTGAAGAATTTAAGGGCACGGGCAATTCGGAAATCGTGCTGGATCGCAAGGTTGCCGATAAGCGCATCTTCCCAGCTCTCGATGTCGGTAAATCTGGCACGCGTAAGGAAGAATTGCTGGTCGAAAAAGACAAGCTCAGCAAAATGTGGGTGCTGCGCCGCATCCTCATGCAAATGGGTACCGTCGATGCGATGGAATTCCTGCTCGATAAGATGCGGGATTCCAAAACCAACGAAGATTTCTTCGATAGCATGAACCAGTAAATCTGTGGGGTTTGACGTGAGCTTTGATCTTTTTCAGCTTGTCTCTGCTGGGGCACCCGCGCTTGGCGGATTTGGGGATATTTGGGGACATATTGTCGCCGATTTTTCCAACATAACGCAGCCTGCGGCCTTTGCGGCTTTTGTGCAGGTGTTGCTGATCGATCTGGTTTTGGCCGGGGATAATGCGATTGTTGTGGGCGCGTTGGCGGCAGGCTTGCCCACCGAACAACGCCGCCGTGTCATTATCATTGGTGTGGTCGCCGCTCTTGTTCTGCGGATCATCTTTGCGCTCACAGTCAGCTGGCTCTTGGGCATTGTTGGGCTGGTGCTGGCGGGCGGCCTGCTCCTCCTCTGGGTGGCTTGGCGCATGTACCGCGATCTTCATGCGCATAGCCCGGCGGAATCGCCCGGGTCGCCTGAAATCGCCGGGGATGAAGACAGCGGCATTCCCGCCGCCAAAAGCTTTGCGGCCGCCGCCTGGTCGGTTGCGATTGCCGATGTGTCGATGAGCCTCGACAATGTGCTCGCTGTTGCGGGGGCCGCGCGTGAGCATCCGGGGATTTTGATTGTCGGCCTGATTTTTGCCGTGGCGCTCATGGGTATCGCGGCCAATATCATTGCCAAATATATTGAGCGTTATCGCTGGATCGCTTGGTTTGGTCTGGCTGTGATTGTCTATGTCGCGATCAAGATGATTTGGGAGGGGTTTCACGAAGTCCAACCCCATGTCATGGCCTTGGCTGGCGCATAACCTCGGCAAACTATTGTGAGAAACGCGTTTTCGTGTAGCCTGAGGGCATGCGAAACATTGTCTTTTCCGCAGCCCTGCTCCTTGGTGGCCTTATTGGGCTTGCGCCGGGTGGCGCGCTGGCTGCTCCTGTCACCGGCTTTTCCTATGGCATGCCAAAGCTGCCCGCACCAAATCCAGCCTTAAGCCGCCACCTTCAGCAGGACCGGGCGAAAGTCTATCGGGACTATGCCGCGCTATTTGCAGATCCAGATCTTAGCGAAGAGGATCTCAGTGGCTATGAGAGTACAACCAATTGGATGGTCGACAGTATTTTGCCGGGGGTGACTGTGCTTTTGGCGGGCCGATCCAGCTATACGGGCGGCGCACATGGCTATTCCTTTGTGGATAGCCTGATTTGGGACAGCAAGGCCGGGCTGCCGGTCAGCTTTGCGGGTTTGTTCACCAATCCCGCCGCTGCGCGTGCATTGCTTAACCCGTCTTATTGCCGCGCGCTTGATCGGGAACGCCTTGCCCGCCGGGGAGAGCCCACACCCAAGGATGATGTGTTCGGCGCCTGCCCCGATTTGTTTAAAGAGGCTGAAGCCTATCCCGCCAAGCCGGTGTACGGAAAATATAGCCGCATTGCGATTAGCCTCGCCCCTTATGTCGGCGGCCCCTATTCCGAGGGGATGTATGATTTGGAGATTGTCATCCCCAAAGGTCTCAAGCCGCTCGTCAAACCACAACATCAGGCGCTGTTTCCCGGTTAATCGGGCTTCAGCCCAAATAGGTGCGGAAAAACGCCTGTGTGCGGCCATCGGCAAGCTGTGCTCCGGCGTCATCTCGGCGATTGCCCATTTCCGCGGCAAAGCCGTGATCGAGCCCCTCATAATCATGCAGGGTGACGCGTGGATTGGGTCCCAATCCGGCATGGATGGCTGCCTGCGCCTCTGGCCCGACAAAATGATCGGCGGTTGGAATGTGGAGCATCAGTGGCTTTGCAATTGCATGGCTTTCGCCGAGCATTGTGTCGATCATCACGCCATAATAGCCAACCGCGCAGTCAATGTCGGTGCGTGTGGAGGCCATATAGGCAAGCCTGCCGCCCAAACAATATCCGACACAGCCAACCTGCGCGACGGGGGCATTTGCATCTAATCCATGGCGGATGGCTTTGATCGTGGCCTCTATATCGATCACGCCCTCATCGGCATCATAACGCTGAAAATACCCAAAAGCCTCGTTGAGCTCAGCCTCCACATCAGGGTTGAGTTCAACGGCCGGCGCAAAGCGCCAGAAGAGATCAATTGCGACCGCTAAATAGCCTTGCGCCGCCCATGTGTCGCATTTGCGCCTGATGCCTTCATTCACCCCGAAGATTTCGGGGATCACGATGACTGCGGCTTTGGCCGAGGCGGCGGGGGCAGCGACATAGGCGTTCATCGCACCAATTTTGGTCATGCTCATATCAATCTCGTCCTTTTCTCGCGGGGAAGTTGGGCATATTCATAATCAAGTAACCAGGTTTTTGTTCTGGGGCCGTCTCCCGCCGAATAATATTCAGGCCCTGCGGCCGATGTCACGCGGTGGCACGGGATGATGATGGGAAAGGCATTGGTCTTGCACGCTTGGCCCACGGCACGCGCGATCGAACCGGTTGCGTCGGCGACGGCGCCATAGGTGCGTGTCTCGCCAAAGGGGATGGCCGCAATGCCCGCCCGCAATCGCGCGGCCTCTGGCTGTTGGAGTGGGGCCAAGGGCAGGTCAAATTCTTGTCGTGCGCCTGAAAACCAGTCGGAAAGCTGGGCAATTGCCTGTGCCAAAATGGAGTGGGATATATCCCCCGGTCCCGCCGAACCGGGGTCGTTGGGCGCAATCTTTAGGCCAAGCAGGTGGGCATCATCCGCGTGCACGATGATGGTTCCCAAGGGGCTGGTGAAACAGGCTGTTGCGGTCGGACGGCGCATGGCGCACAAATGGACTCAATTCACCGCCTGCTCAAGGGAGTAACCGGCATGAAATTCAACATTGAAGTGGACTGCACCCCCGAAGAGGTGCGCCGCCTGATCGGTTTGCCTGACCTGACCGAGGTGCATGATGTGTATCTCACCCAGATGAAGGACATGATGACCAAGGGCATGACTCCAGACACAGTTGAGTCGATGATGCGCAGCTGGATGCCCGGCGGGGCTGCCAGCATGGATTTCATGCGCGATTTTGTATCTGGCCTCTCCACCACGCCGAAGCGGGATTGAGCTCGTCCCCCAAACATGACCCAGACTGACACCATCTTTGCGCTGTCCAGCGGACAGCCTCCCGCTGGCATTGCGATTATCCGGATCAGCGGGCCAGAGGCTGGCCGGGCACTGGATGTGCTCGCTGGAGGCCGCCCAGAGCCACGTCAGGCCGTTTATCGACGCTTTCGAGATATTGGGGGCACGCCACTCGATGATGGCCTGGCGCTGTGGTTTCCGGGTGCCAAGAGCGCCACGGGCGAAGATCTGGCCGAACTGCATGTCCACGGTGGGCGCGCGGTTGTGGCGGCTGTTCTGAACGCGCTGGGGCGGATGGAGCGGTGTCGCCCAGCCCATGCGGGGGAATTCACCCGGCGTGCGCTGGAGAATGGCCGGATCGACCTGACCGAGGCCGAGGGGTTGGCCGATCTTTTGGCAGCGGAAACAGAGGCGCAGCGGCAATCCGCCCTTGCGCTGGCGGAAGGTGGGTTGGGGCGTTTGGTCGCAGCTTGGGAGAAACAACTTCTCATTGAGAGTGCGCGCGTTGAAGCTCTGCTCGATTTCGCGGATGCGGGCGATGTGGCCGAGTCTGGCCATGACATAGGGCCGCTTGAGCAGCTTGTCGCCGCCCTGTCGGCACTTCGGACATCCCCGCCGGCGGAACGTCTGCGCGATGGGGTTCGGGTCGTGTTGGCAGGCCCACCAAATTCCGGAAAATCTAGCCTTTTCAATTATTTAATTGGAAGAGAGGCGGCCATTGTCACGCCCATCGCCGGCACCACGCGGGATCGGATAGAGGCGCCAGTGGCGATGGAGGACATCCCCCTTTTACTCATCGATACAGCGGGTTTGCGCGAAGATGCGACGGATGCGGTCGAAATAATTGGTATTGAACGATCTGGCGAAGCGATGGCGGGCGCAGACATATTGCTCTGGCTTGGCCCGGCGGCGGGGGCCCCGGAGGCCGCGCTGGTTCTTGCCGCAAAATGCGATTCCGGGTCTGTTGGCCCCGGCCTTCCTATCTCCTCTGTAACGGGTGAGGGGATGGATGTTTTGCGGACGACTTTGCTGGAACGCGCGCGCGCACTGTTGCCGCGCCCCGGCGCGCTGGCGCTCAATGCGCGTCACCGGGAGATTCTGGCTGAGGTGGAGCAATGGATCTCCGACGCCATTCAGTCTGAGGACTTGCTTGTTCGTGCGGAGTCCTTGCGCCTTGCGCGCGCGCGGCTGGATAGGCTCACCGGACGGTCTGGGGTGGAGTCGATGCTCGATGCGTTGTTCGGGGCCTTTTGCATTGGCAAATAGGCCGCATGTTTCACGTGAAACAGATTTGACCTGCGGCGCGCGGGTGCGTAGCGGCGGGGCATGACTCGGTCTTTTGATGTTCTGGTGATTGGCGGCGGCCATGCGGGTTGCGAAGCGGCGGCGGCCGCGGCGCGGATGGGCGCGCGCACGGCCTTGGTCAGCTTTGATCGGCAGATGATTGGCGCCATGTCTTGCAACCCCGCCATTGGGGGGTTGGGCAAGGGACATTTG
>CAMAQU010000029.1 GCA_945860425.1 Sphingomonas paucimobilis | reverse complement strand
TTTATCAATGTCGCAGCGGCAAGTTTTGCGGGTGTGGGCGCCGTTACGGTGGTCCTTCCGCTCATCAACCAGATGAACCCGTCGGCAGACGTTCTGGCCGCAGCATCGACCGAAGTTGATGTGTCGGCAATCGCGGTTGGCCAAGCGATCAAAACCATGTTCCGTAAGCAGCCCTTGTTTGTGCGTCACTTGACGCCCGAAGAAATTGCAGCGGCTGAAAAAGAGCCTGTTTCCAATTTGCGCGACCCGCAGACTTTGGAAGACCGCACCAAGGCGGGCAAGAAACAATGGCTCGTGACCATGGGCGTTTGCACCCATTTGGGCTGTGTGCCGCTGGGTGCTGCTGCGGGTGAGATTAAGGGTGAGTTTGGCGGCTATTTCTGCCCCTGCCATGGCTCGCACTACGACACGGCGGGCCGCATTCGCAAAGGCCCCGCGCCAACCAATTTGCAGGTGCCGGAATACGCCTTCACCTCTGATACTGTCATCAAAGTCGGCTGAGGATTAGATCGATGAGTTTTCCTTGGGCTAACGAATATAAGCCAAACAATGCCTTTACGCGTTATCTGGATGAGAGACTGCCTCTACCGCGTTTCGTTTATAACGCCGTAGGTGCGGGCTATCCCGTTCCGCGCAACCTGAACTATTTCTGGAACTTCGGCGTCCTCGCTGGGGTCGCCCTGATGGTTCAGATTGTCACGGGCATTGTCCTAGCCATGCATTATGCCGCAGAAGGCACGGTCGCCTTTGCCTCTGTCGAGCATATCATGCGCGACGTGAACGCGGGTTGGTTCCTGCGTTATGCGCACGCTAATGGTGCTTCGATGTTCTTCATCGTCGTCTACACCCATATCTTCCGTGGTTTGTTCTACGGATCCTATAAGCCGCCGCGCGAAATGGTGTGGCATTTGGGCCTTGT
Organism: Sphingomonas paucimobilis; assembly: GCA_945860425.1. Taxonomy (GTDB): domain Bacteria; phylum Pseudomonadota; class Alphaproteobacteria; order Sphingomonadales; family Sphingomonadaceae; genus Aquisediminimonas; species Aquisediminimonas paucimobilis_A. The sequence goes on along the minus strand of CAMAQU010000029.1, from coordinate 11,576 downwards.
CATTTTCTTATTGATGATGGCCACCGCCTTCATGGGTTATGTCCTTCCTTGGGGCCAAATGAGCTTCTGGGGGGCGAAGGTCATCACCGGCCTGTTCGGTGCGATCCCGCTGGTGGGTGAGCCGATCCAGACATGGCTTCTGGGCGGATTTGCGCCGGATAATGCGGCGCTGAACCGGTTCTTCTCGCTCCACTATTTGCTGCCTTTTGTGATTTTGGGTGTCATCATCCTCCACATTTGGGCGCTGCACATTCCAGGGTCTTCCAACCCGACGGGCGTGGAAGTAAAAACGGAGCAGGATACGGTTCCGTTCCACCCCTATTACACCGCCAAGGATGGCGTTGGGGCGGCCTTGTTCTTCCTCCTGTTCGCGTCGCTGATCTTCTTTGCCCCGAACATGCTGGGCCATCCGGACAATTATATTCCGGCCAACCCCATGTCGACGCCAGCGCATATCGTGCCTGAATGGTATTTCTGGCCGTTCTACGCGATCCTGCGCGCTTTCACGGTGGATTTCTTCTTCATCCCGGCAAAGCTGCTCGGCGTGTTGGCGATGTTTGCCTCGATCCTGCTGCTGTTCTTCCTGCCTTGGCTGGATACATCGGCCGTACGGTCGGGCCATTATCGTCCGCTGTTCCGCAAGTTCTTTTGGTTCGGCCTTGTTCCATGCGTGATCATTCTCGCATGGTGCGGGGGTGCTCCGGCAGAAGAGCCTTATGTGATCATCTCACAATTGGCATCGGCCTATTATTTCGCGCACTTCCTGATCATTCTGCCGATCATCTCGCGCGTTGAAACGCCAAAGCCCCTTCCTAACTCCATTACCGAAGCTGTTCTGGCCCAAGCGCCGGGCGCCAAGCTTCAGCCTGCTGAATAAGGACCTGTCGACATGATCCGCATTGGTGCATTTCTTGTTGGGCTCTTCTTTGCTGGCTGGCTGCTTGTCTCAGCCGTCATGGGAGCCTTCGCCTTTGTGTCTGAACCGCCTGCAAAAACAGCGGAAAAGACATTTCATCTTTATCCCAAAGAAGTTGAATTCTCGTTCAACGGCCCGCTTGGGAAATATGATCGTGCGCAGCTGCAGCGCGGCCTTCAGGTCTATCGTGAAGTTTGCTCTGCCTGCCACAGCCTGAAATATGTGTCGTTCCGCGATTTTGCGGCGCTGGGCTATGACGAAGGCCAGATCAAAACCATTGCTCAAGAATGGCCCGCAGAAACGCCCTCAGTGAACCCGGATACGGGTGAGGCCACGACGCGTAAGCCCATTGCAACGGATAAGATCCCTTCCCCCTATCCGAATGACGTTGCTGCGCGTGCCGCGAATAACAACGCCATTCCGCCAGATTTGTCGTTGATGACAAAGGCGCGTCATGACGGGTCGGCCTATGTCTATTCGCTGCTGACCGGCTATCAAAATCCGCCTGCAGATTTGGCCAAGAAGTTCCCGGACTCCATGCCGGGTAAGACGACGCACTATAATCCTTATTTTGCGAACCTGAACCTCGCCATGGCCGCGCCGTTGAACACGGACGGTCAGGTGACCTATGGTGAAGGCGCGCCCAAGCCAACGGTGTCGCAGATGTCAAAGGATGTGGCGGCGTTCCTAACATGGACGGCTGAACCAAAGCTGGAGCAGCGCAAGCGGGCCGGCACGGCTGCTGTCATCTTCCTGCTCATCTTCTTGGGGCTCTGCATTGGCGCCTATAAGAATATCTGGGCAGATAAGAAGACGGTCGCCTAATCCATCTTGCACAGAGTTTGGAACAGGCCCGGTAGAGCGATCTGCCGGGCCTTTTCTTTTGGAGTAAACGGGCCACAGACCAGTTGGCCCGCCAAACCTTACAAACGGAGATGTTTGCCATGACCTTGCCCTTTTCTCTTGCTGGCCGCACGGCTCTGATCACCGGGGCCTCTTCCGGCCTGGGCGCGCATTTTGCGCGGCTCTTTGCAAAAGCCGGGGCCAATATTGTGCTGGGCGCGCGTCGGGCGGACAAGGTCGCCGCCCTTGCCGCAGAGCTGACTGCCGCCGGCACAGGCGCGCTCGCCATTTCCCTCGATGTCACGGATGAAGCCTCCCTCAAGGCCGCCTATGATGCCGCAGAGGCGCGCTTTGGCACAGTGGACACCATCATCGCCAATGCCGGGACATCCGCCGCTGGCCGATCCACCGAAATCAGCGATGCCGATGTGCGTATGGTGACCGACACCAATTTCATCGGTGTTTATCTGACGGCACGAGAAGGCGCACGTCGCCTCATCGCCGCCGGGTCGCGCGAAACGAGCAAGGGGCGGATCATCCTGATCGGCTCGATTACATCGCATCTGACGGGGGAAGGTGATTCTGCCTATGCGGCCACCAAGGCCGCGGTTGCCCATCTCGGCCGTAATCTTGCGCGCGAATGGGTGCGCCAAGGCATCAACGTGAACACAATCCAGCCCGGCTATATCCAGACCGAAATTGCGGGCGACTTTTTCCAGACCGAAATGGGCAAGGCAAAAATCGCGGCCTTCCACCGCAAGCGGCTTCAGCCCATCGACTCGCTAGATGCCATGATGCTCTATTTTGCGTCAGATGCGTCTGCTGCGACCACGGGATCGACAATCGATATTGACGACGGACAGTCGCTATAGGGGCGGTGCCACATCCTCACTCAGGGCGGGCAGGCCCGCCAGAAGCGCCAAGCGGACTGCCGCAGATACAGTGCGCACACCGAGTTTTTCCATCAATGTCGCCCGAAAGCTCTCCACCGTACGGATGCTCAGGCCCAGCTTATAGGCGATGATCTTATTGGGCATCCCATCGAGCAGGCCTTGCATTACCTCCCGCTCCCGCTTTGACAGGGCGGCAATTTTGCGTCGGGCTTCCTGCTCTTTCCCCCCTTGGTCCATGCGCTGGTCAAGTGTTGCAAACGCCTTGTCCAGCGCCTGCAGCAGCTTGCCCTCTTCATAAGGCTTTTCCAGAAACTCAACCGCACCATTTTTCATGGCCCGCACCGCCCGCGCGACATCGCCCTGCCCAGTCAGGATGAGGACAGGAAATGCTATGCCGCGTTCATTCAAAACATCTTGTGTCTGAAGCCCATCCAATTCGGGCATCGCTATATCGAGCATGATGCAGGCAGGTCTTGCCGCATCTAGCTCCTCAATAAACACCTTTGATTTACCATATTCCAGGACATCATAGTCATTCGCGCGCAGGAGATAGGCGGTGGAGTCCCGCACAAAATCGTCATCGTCAACGAGGTAGATCAGCCTGCGCATAGTTAACTTCTGGTCCGGCAAAGATTTTGACATCGCGTTTCGCGGTTCTTGTTGAAAACCAAATCATTATCAACCAACTTGGTATAGTATTATGCCACTTTAGCGTGTTTAATGATTATAGAAGTTCTTCCGGAGAGGATTGGGGAGCCAGATGCGACATTTGTTGCGGCAGTATCGTCTGCCCCGACATTTTTACCTGCTCATGGCCATTGCCCTGATCAGCCTGATTGCAGCGTCTATTGGCATCGCCAATGGGATGAGCCGCATTTTGGCCGCCGGACAACAGGTGGAACTCGGCTATCGCCGAATTGCGGCGACCCATGCGATCATAGCCATCGCCCGCGATGAGGAAACAGGCCAGCGTGGCTTCGTGTTGACCGGGCAGGACAGGTTTCTCAATCCCTATATGACGGCGCGCCCTCAGGCGGCTGTCGCCTGGGCCAATCTTGAGCAGTTGGCGTCCAGCCCAGAATTGCGCGCGCCGCTGAGCCAGATGCGCCAGACCTTTGACGAGAAAAGCGCGCTCAACGACCGATCCATTGAGCTGGCCCGCACAGGTGGCATCCTCGCGGCACAAAGGTTCGTCGAGAAAGGCGAAGGCCAAGAAAAAATGGAGCAACTGCGCCGCCAGTCAGACGCATTTATCGCGCGGGATAGGCAGGTGCTCGCGCAACTCAAGCAGGAGACAGAGACAGCCTATCGGCGGGCTATGGTCCAAGCGATGATCGCTTCCCTTGCTTTTCTCGGGACTGGCGTGTTGCTTTCGACCGCCGTCCGTCGGGCGCGGATCGCCGCCGGCCAAAGCGCCGCCATGGCCGAAGCTGCCAATCAACGCTTTCAGGCAACATTTGATCAGGCCGGGGCTGGCATGATGCTCTTGTCGCCGGATGGGCTGCCGATCATGACCAATGCCGCCATGTGCGAAATGACGGGATTCAGCCGATCCGAATTTCTCTCCGCCACCCCCATCTCCCCCGCGCACCCGGCTCAGTTATTTGGAGACAACAAACTTCGACAGCAGTTTCTGGCCAGAAAGGTGAAGAATTTTCAGGGTGAACGCTGGACCAAAACGAAAAATGGCAGCGCCATGTGTCTCCAAATCTTGATATCCCATATTCTCACGCCAGACGGAGAGACGGCCTTTCACCCTGCCTTAATCCTCGACGTGACAGATCGCAGGCGCGCGGAAGACAGCTTTATCGAGAGCCAAACCCGTCTGCGCGGTGCGCAGGCAGAATTGGCACATATTGGCCGGGTGAATGACCTAGGAGAAATGGCAGCCGCCATTGCGCATGAGGTGAACCAACCTTTGACGGCGATGGTCAACTATCTCTCCGCTGGGCAGCATATGTTAGAAAAGCTGCCGTGCGACACCGGCGAAATCCCCGGCCTTATGCGTCGCGTGTCTGAACAGGCATTACGGGCTGGCCAGATTATTCAGCGAATGCGCAGCTTTGTCGATCAGGGAATGCATGCCCAGAAAAGCGAGGAGCTTGACGCCCTGATTGACAGCGCCATTGATCTAAGTCGGCTCGGCTTTGCGCCGGATCAGGTGAGCATTCAGCACAAGCCGGGGGCCGGCAATCCAACGCTGAATGTGGACGCCATTCAAATCCAGCAGATCCTCATCATCCTGATCCGAAATGCGGTTGAGGCTTTTCGGTCGGCCGGCGATGCGGAGAAGATGTTGCACATTCAGGTGCACAGCGCGCAGGACGAAGCCGCAAATATGGTCTCTATCTATGTTTCGGATAATGGCCCGGGCGTGTCCGCCGAAGAAGCGGGGCGAATTTTTAAGCCCTTCTTCTCATCGAAAAAGGGAAACCTTGGCATGGGTCTGTCCATTGCGAAGCGGCTGGCCGAAAGTCATGGCGGCAGCCTTTCTCTCGTTGCACAAGAGGCAGGAGCCACATTCCGACTGCAACTGCCCATCACCAGCCCACCCAAGCGGAAAAAGGCAAAGCCTAAAACTTAGCCTCAGCAGCAAGGATAGCTGCAATGCGCTCCGCCGCCCGACCATCGCCAAAAGGATTATGCGCACGGGCCATCGCACTGTACCGGGCTGGATCATCGAGAAGGGCAGAGGCTTCGGCCACTATGCGGTCCGTGTCCGTCCCGACCAACTTGGCTGTCCCGGCCTCCAGCCCTTCTGGACGCTCGGTTGTGTGACGCAGCACCAAAACAGGCTTACCAAAGGCGGGGGCCTCTTCTTGAATTCCGCCACTGTCCGTCAGGATCAGCGTGCTCATTGAAAGCAGACTCACAAAACTTGGATAATCCAGCGGGTCAAGAATGATCGCATTGGCGCGCCCGGCAAGATGCGCAGCCAGCACCGGCCGCACATTGGGATTCGCATGAAGCGGACAGACCAACACCAGATCAGTCCGATGCGCCAGACGTGCGAGGGCCGCCCCAATTCTGTGCATCGCCATACCAAAATTTTCCCGACGGTGCGCCGTCGCCAAAACAACATGCTTGCCCGCAAAACGTCCAGCCAGAGCCTCAAGGTCTGATGCAAGCTGAGCATCGGCAGTCAGCGCGGCACGTGTGGCCTGCAGCGCGTCCACCACTGTATTGCCCGTGACATGGATAGAGGCCACATCCACCCCTTCCTGCATCAATGCCCGCGCCGCCAAGTCAGTGGGTGCAAAATGCAGATCGGCCATGGCCGCGATAGCGCGGCGATTGGCTTCTTCCGGCCAAGGATTATCGGCATCCCCTGTGCGCAAGCCTGCTTCGACATGAGCGATGGGGCTGCGCCTATAATAGGCGCTCAGTGCCGTTGCAAATGCCGTCATGGTATCGCCATGCACAAGCACCCGGTCTGGCCGTTCCCGATCCAGCACCATGCCGACCGCCGTCACCATACGCGCCAATAGATCCCCCAGCGACTGGTTGGGGAGCATCAGATCCAGATCAATGTCGGGCGTCAAACCTGCAATGCTCAACACCTGATCCAGCATTTTGCGGTGTTGTGCCGTCACGCACAGCGTTGCGCGGATGCCCGGCTGCGCCTTTAGCGCCTGAACAACGGGAACCATCTTGATCGCCTCTGGCCGGGTGCCAAAGACGATCAAGATATACTGTTTGCGCAGAACCGGGGACACCATCCCCGGTTGTTATCGCAACGTTGGTTAAGCAGTCGTCAATTTTGGAGCGGCTAAATCAAGCGCGTGGCGAATGATCGAAATCATCGCGTCAATCTGTTCAGTTGTGATGATGAGCGGCGGGCACATAACAATCGTATCGCGAATGCCGCGCACCATAAGGCCGTTTTCAATGCACAAATCACGCACCATTGGCCCTGCTGTTCCTTCAGCCCCACCAAAGCGCGCGCCGCTGACCTTATCCGCGACAATTTCCACAGCACCAATCAGGCCAACCGAGCGCGTTTCCCCAACCAAGGGATGATCATTGAGCGTCGCCAATGCCTTGGCCAGATAAGGCCCCGTCTCGTTACGGGTGCGCTCAATCAAATGCTCCCGCTCCATAATCTCAATATTCCGCAGCGCGACGGCAGCAGCCACTGGGTGGCCGGAATAGGTGAATCCGTGAACGAAATCGCCGCCAGTTTTCAGCACATCGACAATTTCTTTCGACACGGCGGTCGCAGAAATGGGCATATATCCAGAGGACAGGCCCTTTGCCATGGCGATGATATCGGGCGAGACGCCCATTGTTTCATGGCCCCACCAATTGCCCGTGCGCCCAAAGCCGCAAATAACCTCATCACACACAAGAAGGATGCCATATTTGCGGCAGATGCGCTCTACCTCGGGCCAATAACTGGAAGGCGGAATGATGACACCGCCCGCGCCCTGAAGCGGCTCGCCGATGAACGCTGCAACATTTTCTGGGCCAACTTCGAGGATCTTGTCCTCAATCGCTTTGGCACAGACAAGGCCAAACGCCTCTGGCGACATATCCCGGCCTTCGTTGAACCAATAAGGCTGGCGGACATGTTCAACGCCGGGAACGGGCAAATTGCCCTGTTCATGCATCGACGTCATCCCGCCAAGCGACACACCGGCCACGGTTGAGCCATGATAGGCATTCCAGCGCGAGATGAAGACCGTACGCTTTGGCTGTCCCTTCAGCTTCCAATAATGGCGCACCATGCGGAACACCGTGTCATTCGCTTCTGAGCCGGAGGCGTTGAAGAAAATATGGGGCAGGCGATAGCCCGTCAGCTTGGCGATTTTTTCGGCCAGCAACACCGTTGGCGGTGTAACGGTTTTAAAGAAGGTATTGTAAAATGGCAGTTCGCGCATCTGCTCTGCGGCCACATCTGCCAGTTCGTCACGGCCATAGCCAACATTGACGCACCACAGGCCTGCCATGCCATCCAATATGCGGTTGCCATCGCCATCAAAAATATAACAGCCTTCGGCATGGGTCACGATGCGGCTGCCGCCCATCGACTCAATCAGCTTATAATCCTGCTGGGCAGGGAGATGGTGTGCGACATCAAGGCGCTTGAGTTCAGCGATATCATAATTGCGGGGCATGGGCGGATCCTGTGCGATAATGGCCCATTACGGGCGACGAAGACGGGCAATGCGAAAGGCAAATGGCGCGGCCTGGGCCACGCCATGCCTCACGGCGAAAAGCCGATCCGGGCCAGATATCGATCAACGCGCTCGTTCATTCCCCCTGTTTAGCAGAAACAAGCCGCCGGGAAAATGGAAGAGATCTAGGCCTCGAACGGCAGATCCAGCGCCTCTGCCACAGCGCGGTGGCGGATGGCGCCACCTGCGACATTGAGCCCGGCGGCCAGATGCGGATCCAAGGCCATAGCGCGTTCTGCCCCCAAATTGGCAATGCGCAGCGCGAACGGCAGGGTCGCATTGTTGAGCGCAAAGGCAGATGTGCGTGCGACAGCGCCCGGCATATTGGCGACGCAATAATGAATGACGCCTTCTTCCACGAAGACAGGGTCGGCATGGGTTGTCGCATGGCTCGTCTCAAAGCAGCCGCCCTGATCAATCGCAATGTCGACCAGAACCGACCCGCGCTTCATGGTCTTGAGCATATCGCGCGTCACCAGCTTTGGCGCAGCGGCCCCCGGCACAAGGACTGCACCGATGACGAGATGGGCATTGGCAACAGCCGCAGCAATGGCCGCCTTGGACGCATAGGCCGTCTTGATCGAATTGCCGAAATGGGTGTCGAGTTCAGCCAGACGATCATTGCTGATATCGTAAATGGTCACGTCGGCTCGCAAGCCAACGGCCATTTGCGCGGCATTCAGCCCAGATACGCCGCCGCCCAAAATGGCGACCTTGGCCGGCGCGACACCGGGAACGCCGCCCAGCAAAATGCCGCGGCCGCCCTGTTCTTTCTCCAAATAATGCGCGCCCACCTGAACCGCCATGCGGCCTGCGACTTCGGACATGGGCTTTAGGAGGGGAAGCGAACGGTTGGGTGCTGTGACCGTTTCATAAGCGATGCACGTTGCCCCTGATTTCATCAGGCCAAGGGCCTGATCCTTATCGGCGGCCAGATGCAGATAGGTGAACAGGGTGTGGCGCGCCTCGAGCAGGGCGATCTCGCGGGCTTGTGGCTCCTTCACCTTCACGATCATATCGGCAGCTTTGAACACCTCTGCAGCCGTGCCCAAAATCTGCGCGCCAACGGCGGCATAGGCCGCATCGTCGAAATCAATGCCAGCGCCAGCACCCGTTTCCACAAACACCTCATGCCCAGCGGCGACCAGCTCCGCCACAGACGGCGGCGTCAGACCAACGCGATATTCATGAACCTTGATTTCCTTTGGCACCCCAATTTTCATGACACTCTCCACAGCTAAACTTTGACCATTTTATAGGGCAAATTGCGCTGGAAGTGTTTGCAAAGACCCCCTATTCAGATGTCGAAATTAGGAATTAATCCTAAATTTTATTCATATATTGAGATTATTGATCATATGGATGCACTTGACGCAAAAATTTTATCCGCGCTGTCGCTGGATTCCACACTGACCAGTGAACGGCTGGGAGGGCAGGTTGGGCTTTCCCCGTCTGCGGCGCACCGCCGCGTGAAGCAGCTCGAGGATGCAGGCTTGATCACGGGCTATGCCGCCCGCCTCTCCCGCCGTGCGCGCGGCAATCCCTCCACTGTGTTCGTGTCTGTCACCTTGGTCGATCAGCGCCGCGAGACAATGGAATCATTTGAGTCTGCCATCCGCACCGAACCACTTGTCGCCGAAGCCCATCTGATGAGTGGGGAATATGATTATCTGCTCAAGGCCGAAGTGCCCGAGACGGACAGTTTTGAACGCGTGCACCGTGAAGTTCTGGCCGCATTGCCGGGCGTTCATCGGCTGGTCACCCATTTCAGTTTGCGCGGGGTTATTGCTACGGATTAAACCGCGCGACACCCATCAGGCAGCAAGTGGGAGCCTGAGCCGGGCCAGCAAGCCGCCCATATCCTCGCTTTGCTCCAGCGAAATTGTGCCATTATACAACTCTACCACGTCGCGCACGATGGCAAGGCCAAGGCCGGTCCCTGGCTTTGAACTATCGAGCCGGACGCCGCGATTGAACAGGCGGTCACGGTCTTGGGCTGTAATGCCTGCGCCGTCATCCTCTATCAGCAGCTCGGCCGCATCCCCGGCCTTTTGCACCGTTACAAACACGCTGCCGCCGCCATATTTCGCAGCATTTTCAAGGAGGTTGCCCAGCATCTCTTCCAAATCCTGCCGCTCAATCCGTGCGGCAAGGTTTTTGTCCCCGGCAATGTCGATCCGAACGTCTGGATAAAGCCGCGCCACGGCCCGCTCCACCGACTGAAGCACTGGCCAGATATCCGCCCGGCTATGTGCATGACCCCGCCGACCAATGGCCCGTGCGCGGGCCAAATGGTGATCCACCTGACGGCGCATCGTCGCCGCCTCTCGGATCCCCGTCTCATTCAAATCAGGGGCGGCAGCAGTGGCCGCATTCATGATGACCGTCAGCGGCGTTTTCAGCGCATGGGCTAGATTTCCGGCATGTTCGCGCGCTTCTTCCGCCTGCTTCTCATCATGTTCTAGCAAGCCGTTCAACTCAACCACCAAAGGCTCGACTTCGCGGGGAAGCGTCAGCGCTTCGATGCGACGGGCGCGACCCGCACCCATTTCCGCAATAGCCACTTGCAGTCGTCGCAGCGGCCAGAGACCGTAGAGCGTCTGCAAAGCGACCATGGCAATCAAGCCAAGGGCAAGAGCGGCGAAGCTTTTGAAAATGGTGCCGCGCAACGTCTCTATCTGCGCATCCAGCGAGGCGCGCGCTTGGGCTACTTGAAAACGCCAGCGGGTTTTGGATGTGGGGAGATAAATATCCCGCTCCACAATCCGCAACTGTTCCTTGGGGAATTCGCTGCTGTCGTAAAAATGAGGCTTATCATCGCCATGGGATGGGTTGATCCGCAACACCTGATCCCACAACGAGCGCGACCGAAAAGGATCATAGGCCGCCCCGCTGACCTGCCAGTACATGCCGGAATAGGGCTCAAGAAACCGCTGATCCCCCAGCGGACGGTTGAGGCGCACTTCGCCATCTGGACCGATTTCTGCCGACGCGATCATTTGCGTCATCATATATTCAAGGCCGGCGTCAAAGTTGCTTGTAACTGTGCGCGTCAAAACGCGATCAAGAGCAAGCCCGCCGCCGAGCAGCAGGATCGCAATCCACGCAGTGGCAATCAAGATCATGCGCTGGCCAAGCGAACCGCCCGGCTGCCGCGTCGCGGGCCCGCTCATATCAGGCAGCCGGATCTTCCAGGCTATAGCCAAGGCCCCGGATTGTCGTGATCACATCTTGCCCCAGTTTTTTGCGGATGCGGGTGACGAACACTTCGATCGTGTTGGAATCCCGGTCAAAATCCTGGTCATAAATATGTTCGATGAGCTCGGTACGGCTCACCACCTTGCCCTTATGATGCAAGAGATAGCTCAGAAGCTTATATTCCTGCGCGGTCATTTTGACGGGCTCTCCCGCCAAAGTCACGCGACCTGACCGGGTGTCCAGCCGGACCGAACCTGCAACTAGTTCCGATGAGGCATTCCCGGACGCCCGCCGGATAAGCGCCCGAAGCCGGGCAATTAGCTCCTGCGTCTGAAATGGCTTGGCGAGATAATCATCGGCCCCAGCATCCAACCCGGCAACCTTATCTGACCAGCTGTCGCGTGCGGTCAGCACCAGCACCGGGGTCACCCGGCCTTCCTTGCGCCACCGATCCAGAACCGTCAGGCCGTCCACTTCTGGAAGGCCCAGATCAAGGATGATCGCGTCATAGGCCTCGGTCGCGCCCATGAAATGGCCGTCTTCTCCATC
>CAMAQU010000028.1 GCA_945860425.1 Sphingomonas paucimobilis | reverse complement strand
CACGCACTCGCCCGGCTTCCCAGTAGGCGCCCAGGTTCACAAGGTTCGTTGCTTGCGAACGCTGCGAACCATCCTCGATCAGCGGCGCACCTGCAAAATGCCGCAAGCGCGCTGTCAACGTCATGCTAGGCGTGATTTTCGCACTCACGCCGCCACCCAGTACAAAAGGCGTTGCGCCTGGGATGTGATCTTGCCCTGCTTCCACTCCCCGAAACCGCGCATGGGTCCAGGCTGCTGTGCCGTCGAGAGTTAGCCCGTCGATCGGCCGCCAAAACACGGCTAATTCGCTGCCGAAGCGCCGCGATGCGTCATTCGGCTCGGTGGTCCCCGCATCTCCCACAAAAACGAGTTCCGAGGCAAGGTCGAGCCAATAGCCGACCAACGAGGCTGACAAGCGGGACCGCTCAATGCGCGCACCCAGTTCAGCCCCGCGGGAGCGAGCCAAGACTGGAACCCTATCTGCGGGCGCACCGCTAGCTGGATCAACCTGGATGGTAGCTCCGCGAACGTCATTGGAATGATAACCCTCTCCATAGTTGGCGTAGAGTTCAACTCCCTCACCTGTCTGCCATGCCAAGGCCGCCTTGGGCGTGACGATTGCAGCAGAACCCTGACCAGTGTTGAGCGGCAGATCGGACTGCACATCATAGGCGATTGCATCACCGCGCAGGCCAAGCACAACACGCAGCTTGGGCGTCAGTGCCAGCTCCGCCTCACTGTAAAGGCCGCCCCCGAATTCATCGACGCGATCTTCGCGAATGGTACCCGTAACTTCGCCGATTGCTGTATCGTAGAGCCCAACCTGGCCGATCCGATCCCAACGCGTATCGGCGCCAATACGCCAAGTGACGCCATCGCTTTTAAACTCATGCCGCAGCGAGCCGCCAAACACGCCGCGCCGATCGGCCTGGCGGAACTGATCGCCCCGCAAGGGATCATCGAGAAAGTAAGTAAAATTTGACGTGAGCTGAAGGCGCGATCCGATCGCATAGGCCGAGGCTTTTGTGTCACCGAATTGGCCGTTGAATGTCAGCGCAATCCTTCCCGCACGTCCACCGAGATTGGGATCAATGTAACCGTTACGCGGGATCAAACCAGAAGCGATGGCGCGTTCTGGAACTTGATCCGTTGATGTCCAGCGGTTGGAATAGCCTGAAAGGCCCAAAGACCAATCGGACGCTGTGTATTTGAGCAGCCCGTTGAACTTGCGGGTTCGTTCATTGAGTACCCATGGCCCGTCGGACGCGGTGGCGTCGAACGCCCCCAGCAGCGAGCCGTTGCCCAATTCAGAACTGCCTGCAACCAAGCCGCGCCAATAGCCAAAAGAGCCTGCTGTCACTTCGGCAATTGGGCGACTGATGCGCGACTTCGTTACAAACCGCATTGACCCAGCAGAGGCAAAATCACCATCTCCTGCGTGGTAGGGCCCTTTTGCATAATCGATCCGCTCGACCATTTCAGGGATCAGAAAATTGAGATCGAGATATCCCTGACCGTGCCCATGGCTGCGCATGTTGATCGGCGCGCCATCAACATAGCCCGCGAGGTCTGTCCCGTGATCGAGGTTGAACCCGCGCAGGAAATACTGATTGGCCTTGCCTGAGCCTGAATGCTGCGTGGCAATCAGACCCGGTACATTTTCGGCGAGCTCGCCCACCCGGCTAATCGGACGATTTTCAAAGTCGGCATAGCCCACCACGCCTTCCGAACCGCTTGTCGCAATCCCGACTTGATCAATTGACCGGCCGTAGACGATGATTTCTGACGCGTCGCTGGAGATATCGCGTTCTTCCGCCAGAATTGGCGTAGCGGTTACAAAAGACCCAACGAGACACACGAATGATCTGAGCATCCTTCGGCAATAGCGGGATGCCCGAGCAACGCAACCTCAGGCGCGGTCAGGCGTGGCAGGACGTTCGGATCGGGCGTGCCGAGCAACGCCATAGCCTCCTGATGCTTGCTCTCGGCCAGCGTCAGCATCTGGCTGATGTGTTCAACAGCAGGGCCGGGCAATTCTTGACAGGCGTCGTCCATAAACTGGTATTATCCCATCGACTCTGAAGGGATAAGCATGACGATGTGCAGTGCCTTAGGTATCTCGGTCATCGCTGTTATCTCAAACTGCCTGTTCAGGAGGCGATAAACTCCTCAACTGCGTGCTGCCATGGCTTGATCAAAGCGCTGGGACACGCGGCGCCAGTCCACGACCCGCCACCATGCGGCCAGATAATCCGCGCTGATCTGTTGAAGCGGCTTGACCCCTATTGGAAAATGGAAGCGGCAAACGTTCTGTTCGTGCCGTTATTACTGTTTTGGTTAAGCGGTTGGCGGTTCAGTTGGATCACATTGGCGCCGATGGCCGCGACGATGCTGCTCTTGATCATTGGAGCCTTATATTGGCGCGGCAAGGTGCAACAATTAAGCGGGACGGGCGGCGGCTTCTCTATCCTTTTGCGCCGTATTTCCGTCTGGCAGCGGCCAGCGTTAATTCTTTCCCTGGTCGGCTGCCTTTCGGCTCTGGCGGGTTGGCTGGTGCCTGCTTGGTCGGCGGGTCTTGCTGATCGAAACATTGCGACCGGATGCGCCGTCCTCTCCCTGTTGGAATATGTTAACTATTATCATCGGCAGCTGCAGCATTTTGACAACCGCGAAGATTTTCAGAGGCTGTTGGCGGGCAAGGGCTTTCGCAAGTCTTGGATGGCCCGCGATCTCGAGGCTCTAAAGAACACATCACCATAATCGAGATGGATCAGGCGGCAGGTCTGCCGATTGCAGGCTCGTTGCGGTTAGACGGACAGCACTGCCAATCCCCAATTGACCTCGCTTAAGTTGAAAAGCCCCGGCTTTTTCCGGTGGACACACTCTTTCGCAGCCTCGCGGCAGCCGCTGCGACGTAGTGCGAATACTGATCATAAAACTGTCATCGAAACGACACTTTGGTGCAACACGCCCCCCGTAGATCAATAAGGCTCTAAAGTTTCCAAAAAATCTCGGGGGATCCATGCTTTACACTCGTTCGTCTCTGCGCGTCTGCAGCTTCAAAGGCTTCTTGCTTTGCTCGGCGGTTTTCATCGGCGGCATAAATGCAACTCCGGCAATGTCGGCGGATGTCGCGCAAGACGAAATCATCGTGACGGGCGCGCGCCCAATTGCTGAGTCAGAGGCAGCGGCGCTTCAAGTTCAAAAGAACGCGGATTCGCTCGTCACTGTCGCAGCCTCCGACTCGGTCGGCCGCTTGCCGGATCAGAACATCGCACAAGCTGCAGGCCGCCTGCCGGGCGTCGCGGTTGAACGCGATCAAGGCCAGGCCCGTTATATCTCGCTTCGTGGTGCCCCGAATTACTGGACGACATTGTCGTTTGACGGGATCAACGTTGTCAGCCCGGAAGGCCGTGACGCGCGTTTTGACTCCATCCCTTCCGCCATCGCATCGCAAATCATCGTGTCCAAGGCCGTTACGCCGGACATGCCGGGCGAGACGGTTTCCGGTAACGTAAATGTGATCACCCGTTCAGCCTTTGACTATTCCGGCCTTCACGTGGCCGGCAAGGCTGGCGCAGGCATCGCAGAGCTTGGCGATCGCAAGCAATATGAAGGCTCACTTGTTGTCTCAGACCGCTTCAAGGCGGGTGAAGGCGAAATTGGTATTCTGGTGTCGGGCACCTTCTATGAACGCGGCATGATCACCGACAATTTCGAAACCGATTATGAACGCGTTTCGCAAGATCAACGCCCGGGGAGCGCGTCCCGCTTCTGGGCGCATGAAACAGAGAACAAACTCTACCGTTTGACGCGCCGCAATTGGTCTGCTTCGGGCCGTCTGGATTGGAAACCCGATAGCGCCAACACAATCTCTCTGCGGTCGGTTTACACAATCTTCAAGGACGATGAAGCGCGTGACAATTTCCGTTTCGACCTTGACGATCGGCAGGGCGATCTGACCGCCGATACAGCGGCATGCACGATCGCGGCAAACACAACGCCGACCAACACGGGCTATGCCGATGTATGTATCGGCAACACGCCGTCCCAAGGAACGGTCTATGGCATCGACATTCGTCAACGCTCCACCTTGCGTGCGTTCCGTCAGTCGATCTTCACCAATACGCTGACCGGTGATCATGAGTTTTCGGAAGGCTGGAAGCTCACATGGCTCGGAAACTTTACTGAATCAAAGGATGATCGTTCGGTCGTCGGAGAAGCCAGCTGGGATAGCCCAAGCACACGCTCCTTGCGCCCCACGGTTTCCTATGACTTCACCGACCCCAATGTGGGCGCCCTAAGCCTGTTCAACACGGTCCAGCTTTCCAGCCCGACCCGATATCAAGCTGGTACGGCCGTGACCGCCATCGATACCTTTACCAAGCCTCTTTCGTCCTTGACGATCCTAGACGCGGTGGACACGACCAAGGCCTATACGGGAAAGCTGGTACTCGCCCGCGAAACGGAATTTTTTGGCGGCGAGGCGACGTTCCGCGCGGGGTTCCAGTTCGACCAGCGCACCAAGACTGTGGATGAAAGCGAGATTAGGCTCACAACAGCAGCCCAGTTTACAACGGCGGGGATCCCGACAGACTATAACCAATTCTCGCTCGACCAGCCCTTCCTCGGCAAAATTCCGATGGGATATACGTTCCGCTATTTCGATACGGACAAGATGGAGCAGGTCTCCGCAACAGCGCGCAAGAACTTCACGTTTGCGCCAAATAAGGGCAATATCTTTGATGTTCGTGAACAGATTTATGCCGGCTTCCTGATGGGCAATGCCAAGTTTGACTGGGGTTCTGCCGTTGGTGGTGTTCGTGTTGAGCACGTCAAGAACCGGGGTGTCGCTGTCGGGACAATCGCGGGCGTTAGCGGCCCGGTAACGGCGGAATCGAGCCAGACTCTCGTTTTCCCCAGCATGCACGTCAACTATAATGTGGACGATACCAAGAAGCTGCGCCTCTCCTTCAATTCTGGCGCGGCCCGTGCGGATTATGATCAGCTTCGGCCAAACGTCACTGTCAACGACTCCAACCAGAGCATCTCTGGCGGCAATCCGGCCGTCAAGCCGGAGCGCGCTTATGGCGTCGATGCCTATTTCGAATGGTACATGAAGCCGCAGGGCTATTTGATGGCGGGGGTATTCGCAAAGAAGGTGAAGGATGTCCTTTACCGCGAAACCCGCACATTCGGGTCGGATGCGCTGAACAGCAACAATGTTGATCGTTCGGCCTATACCTTCTCGGGAATTACCAATGGCGGCGACGGACGCATTTATGGTTTTGAAGCTGCAGCCCAGCTTCAGTTGGAACCTTGGACGAGTTCGCTTGGCCTGCCGGACTGGATGGGTGGATTTGGCGTCACTGCCAACTTCATTCTCAACGACAGCGAAGTGACGAAGCCAGCCATTGGTTCGGTGCCAGCCCGCAAGGTACGCCTGCCGGGTACGTCCGACGTCGTTTACAACATTGGGGGCTATTATGAAAAATATGGCCTCTCAATGCGTCTCCAATATCAAAAGCGCAGCACTTGGCTGGATGGCATCGCTGATGATTTGACGGATGCGGGCGACACTTACTGGGCTGCAGATGATGAACTCGATCTCTCGATACGCTATGCAATAACTGAGAATGTCGAAATCTTTGCCGATGCGACCAACTTACTGGACCAACCGGGTCGTCGCTACTCAGAGCCTGGCAATTTGCTGACGGCGACAGGCACACCCACGCCAGCGAGCACAAACCAGACAATCGAATGGGAACGGTTCGGCCGTCGCTACAGCGGCGGTGTTCGGGTGACGTTCTGATACATATGTCGTCCGTCTTGGCCCTCGCGCTAATCTGGGCGGCCCCCGTGGCTGCCCAGAAACTGCCAGTCACTGCCCAAGTGACCGCGCGGGCAGAGACGGTCCCAGTTGGCACGGCCAACGACGATGCCGCAGATGATCCGGCGATCTGGCACAATAGGGCGCGGCCCCAAGCCAGCCTGATCGTGGCGACCGACAAAAAGGCCGGTCTTTATGTCTATGGCCTTGATGGCCAAGTGAAGAGCTTCACGCCGGCCGGCCGGGTGAACAACGTTGCCTTGGTCAACATGGGTAAAAGCGGCGTGATCGTGGCCGCGAGCGACCGCAACGATCAGGCTCAGGCGTTGATCCAGCTGTATCGACTTGATACCAGCACGGGGTCACTGGTCAGCCTGGGGGCCGTGCCCGGCGGCGCAGGTGAAGCCTATGGCCTGTGCCTGTGGCGCGAAGGGTCGCGGCTCAACGCCTATTCGGTGCTGAAGCACGGGGCGATCCACCATCTGCGGATCGACCTGAAAGACGCGCCGATCGCAACCGAAGTCCGCAAGCTGCAATTGGCTACTCAGACCGAAGGCTGCTTTGTCGACCCACGCAGCCGCAAACTTTATGTGGGAGAGGAAGCGCGCGGGGTCTGGGCCTTTGATGCCCGCGCCGATGGCCCGATGGACGGTCAGTTGATCGCCGCAGTTGATAATGCCCAATTGGTCGCAGATGTCGAAGGGCTGGCGATCATGCCGACGGGTCGGCAGGGCGGCTGGCTCGTCGTCTCTAGCCAGGGCGACAATGGCTTTGCCCTTTACCGCCTGCCGGATCACCGCCCGCTTGGCCGTTTCCGGGTGACCGCGGGCATTGTTGGCAGTGTCGAGGAAACCGACGGGATCGATGTTCATCCTGGTTCTTTTGGACGCCAATTCCCCAACGGACTTTTCGTCGCGCAAGACGGATATAACGATCCATCCGCGCAGAACTTCAAACTGGTCTCTTGGCGCGATATCCTGCGCGCCCTAAAGGCAGCCGATAAAGAGATGCCGCAATGACATTGACCCGCCGCGGCTTTGCCGCATCCAGCATTACCGCCCTTGCCATTGGCGGCTGGACACGGATGGGATCGGCGCAGGCGAGCGACAGCTATCGCAACGAAGTACAGGGCTATGGCCCGCTGGTCGCAGACCCCGCGGGCTATTTTGACCTGCCGCAGGGCTTTTCCTACCGCGTGCTGGCCAAGGCAGGTCAGGTCATGGACGATGGCTTTATCGCACCGGACAATTTCGATGGCATGGGCTGCTTCCTCCTCCCCGATGGCAAGCTAGCATTGGTCCGCAATCACGAGCTGAGCCTCGGGAAAGAATTAAAGGGACCAGCCGGCGCTGATCCGACGCTAGAGGCACGACTGGCCGCGTCCGCATATTTTGATCGCGGAGAGGAAGGACGCGTGCTTCCGGGCGGCACGACCACGCTGGTGTTAGATGCTCGTGGAGAAAACGTCCTCCGCCAGCACTTGTCGCTTGCAGGCACCTCCACCAATTGCGCAGGCGGGGTCACGCCTTGGGGGTCCTGGCTGACGTGCGAGGAAACCGTGATCGCTGCGCCGCGCACGGGCGCATCCCATGGCTGGGTGTTCGAAGTGCCCGCGAGCGCCGCAGGATTGGTTCCGCCCGTGCCGCTTAAGGCCATGGGCCGCTTTCGGCACGAAGCCGCCGCGGTCGATCCGCGCACCGGCATCATTTATCAGACCGAAGATCAGGATGACGGCCTCTTCTATCGCTTCATCCCCAAGGTGCGCGGCAAGTTGGCTGAGGGTGGTCGGCTTCAGGCTTTGGCTTTTGTCGATGGCCACCGAGACAGCCGCAACTGGACCACAGCCGATTTTGCGGTGCGCAGCACGCGCGCTGTGCGCTGGATCGATCTGGACGATGTCGAAAACCCCAAAGATGACTTGCGCCAGCGCGGCCATGCATCTGGGGCCGTTCGCTTTGCTCGCGGCGAAGGAATTCATCTTGGTCGCCGGGCAGACGGCGAGACGGAGTTCTTCTTTACCTGCACATCAGGCGGGGCGGGCCGCTATGGTCAGATCATGCGCTATGTCCCTTCGCCGACTGAGGGTCGGCCGGGTGAAGCAAAGCAGCCTGGCCAGTTGGAGCTATTCCATGAGTCCAAAGACCCGCTGCTCATGGACTATGCGGACAATCTGACAGTTGCCCCCTGGGGCCATCTGATTATCTGCGAGGACCGATCCGGCAGCAAGATCAATCACCTTCGCGGCGTGACACCTGAGGGGCAAAGCTATACCTTGGCCCGGCTCAATGCCGACACGGAATTGGCCGGGGCCTGTTTCTCGCCCGATGGAAAAACGCTGTTCGTTAATGCCTATGCGCCGGGACGGACATTGGCGATCACCGGGCCTTGGGGGCATGCTCCTTTAGACCTAGCCTAGTTCGTCCCGCGCCCGGCTAGATTTTGACGCCGAAGGAATGCGCGGCCGGCCCCTAAGCGCTTTCTTACGTTCCGCCTTGGCATCAACCTGCAATCGTCCCTCCACTGCATCCCAGATGGCGCGCATCACCTCTGCGGGCCGTGACGTGCGCGCAAAGGCTTGGACTGGCGCGCGTTTGACCGCCATCTGCTCAACACTGCTCGCCTGCGGGATGGCGGGCCAATCAGAATGGTCTGCAAGAAAGGTTCGGTGAAGCGATTTGCGGGTATCGAGCATCGATATGACGGGCATGACATCCGGCCCCTTGCCGCCGCGCGCCGCCAGATAGGATGTCATTTGATCCAGCGCCCTTACCCCCAAGGGGGTTGGGAGGACGGGGGCGATGAGAAGATCTGCGGCCTTGAACACCTGATCACTGAGTTCGCTTAGCCCCGGTGGACAATCGAGAATGATACGATCGTAGAGCGGCAAGAGATCTTGTAAGACTTTCAAAAGGCGCTTCGGCTTTGCAGCATCCAGCAGCAGGCGCTCAACCGCCCGCAGCGAGGGATCCGCCCCCAACATGTCGAGCTTTGGCCAAGGCGAAGGCGTGATGAGCTTTGCGGGCGCGACTTCTCGATCGAAGATCGCCTTGGCGGCCCGGCCATGCCCCTTTTCGTCACAAAGAAAGGACGCTGATCCTTGAGCATCCAAATCCCATAACAGTGTCCGATGGCCAGCGCACATCGCAGAGACCGCTGCCAGATTAAAGGCAAGGGATGTTTTCCCCACACCGCCCTTGATGCTATAAACTGCGATGATTTTCGCCATTGCTGCCGTCCCTTTCAGAGGAAAGAACTTTCGCCCGATGTTGCTCAACCTGCATCATAAAGTCACGGGGTTCATCATGCCAGTTTAAAGGACCTGAATTAGGGTCGAAATATTGATGCGGCACGGGTAAGACGCGGTACTTAAATCATTTTCGAGGTCGCCGTGCGCCACGTTATAAGGCCGTCTTTCATCTGTTTCCTTGTTTGCTTTACCTTTTGTGTCGCCGCGCCCGCGCGTGCTCAAAATGCGACGCCTGCCAGCATACAAGAACAAAATTTGAGAATAACTGGCAGCTTTCGTGTGCGCTACGAATATCTTGATGGGCAAGTCCGTGCAGGCCTCAACCCAACCGATGAGCAATTGGCATTCCGCACCACCCTGTTTGCAGAATATCGAACAGGCGGCTTGCGACTGGTCGGAGAAGTCTATGACAGCCGGGCTTATCTCAGCAAACAAGGCAGCTCTGTCAGTTCCAATGACGTCAACACATTTGAACCCGTACAGGCCTATGTTGCCGCCAATGTCGACGCGCTTTTTGGAAAGGGGACAAAGGCCAGCGTGCAGCTTGGTCGGTATGTCCTGAACTTGGGGTCGCGTCGGCTCATTGCTTCCGATGATTTTCGCAATACGACCAACGGCTATTCAGGTGTGCGCGTTGATCTGTCGCTGCGGAATGGCGCTGCGGCGACGTTGATTTATACACTCCCCCAAATACGTCTTCCCGACGACCTGCCATCGGTGCTCGATAACAAGGCCCAATTGGATAAGGAGAGCTTCGACCAGCGATTATGGGGCGGGATTTTTACCTGCACCTGCACGATTGGTGACGCCAAGCTGGAAACCAGTTACTTCCGATTGCAGGAGCGCGACGCACCCGGACGCCCAAGCCGCGATCGAAATCTTCATTCCCTTGGCGCCCGTCTGATCAAAGAGCCGCGGGTGGGGAGCGTTGATTATGAAATCGAAGGAATTTACCAACTCGGCAAGGCCAGCGCATCGACATCACGGCTGGCAGCCCGACTTCCCGTCGACGCGAATTTTATACACGCCGATCTGGGGTATAGCTTTCCTGGTGCCGCCAAGCTGCGCCTGTCAGCTGAATATGATTATGCCAGCGGCGACCGTGGCAACGGAAAATACACCCGATTTGATACGCTATTCGGCATGCGCCGCGCCGATTTTGGGCCCGGCGGGATTTATTCTGCTGTTGGGCGAAGCAACATCAGCACCGCCGGCATTCGGGCCGAAATTGCCCCTTCCAGTCGATTAGACGCCTTTGCAACCTATCATGCGCTGCGACTGGCAAGCCGGACAGATGCCTTTTCAACCACCGGCATTCGGGATGTGGCTGGCCGCTCTGGCCAGTTCGCAGGCCACCAAATCGAGGGACGCCTGCGCTATTGGCTGGTTCCCAAATTGCTGCGTGGGGAAATAAATGCGATGTGGCTTTCCAAGGGGCAGTTCTTGAGGACGGCTCCCAATGCCTTGCAAACAGGAAACACGCATTACCTTGCTACGGGGTTAACAGCGACCTTTTAGAAACGCTCCGCCTGACCTATGCTGAATACAGACAGGCTGCAATTTTGATAAGCCAATCTAAAGATAATCAAGAAAAGGCAGATCCAAAAGTGAATTCAAACGAGATTTCAGCGCGCGCGCGCGACATGGGCCAGAAGGTCGAAGCCTTTATTCGCGAAGTGGTGATCCCTTATGAAGCAGATCCGCGGCGGGATCATCACGGCGCGCCATTGGACGAGTTGGTCTATGAAATGCGCGACAAGGCCCGCGCTGCGGGCGTTTTGACGCCGCACATCTTCTCGGATGGAGATCACCTCAGCCAGTTGGAAACGGCCTTTGTTCTCCAAAAATCTGGGCTTTCCCCGCTGGGGCCATTGGCGGTCAACACAATGGCGCCCGATGAAGGCAATATGTATCTGCTGGGCAAAGTCGGCAGCCCTGAGATCAAGGAGCGCTTCCTGAAGCCCTTGGTCGAGGGACGGGCCAGAAGCGCCTTCTTCATGACGGAACCAGCAGCCGATAGCGGTGCGGGGTCTGACCCGTCCATGATGCAAACACACTGCCATCAAGACGGCAATCATTGGGTGATTAATGGCCGAAAAGCGCTCATTACCGGGGCGAAGGGCGCCAGCGTCGGCATCGTCATGGCCAAATCAGAAGAAGGCGCCTGCTTGTTCCTGGTCGACTTGCCAGACCCGGCCGTTCGCATTGAGCATGTGCCCAATACCATCGACAACTCAATGCCCGGCGGCCATGCGACCGTCCTGATCGACAATCTTCGCGTACCGGCGGACCAGATGCTGGGACAGGCAGGCGACGGCTTTAAATATGCACAAATCCGCCTGTCCCCTGCCCGTCTTTCGCATTGCATGCGCTGGCACGGATCCTGCCAGCGCGCGCACGAGATCGCCGTGGATTACGCAAACAAACGCGGCGCTTTTGGCAAGAAATTGATTGAACATGAAGGCGTGGGCTTCATGCTGGCGGAAAACATGATTGACCTCAAACAGGCTGAACTGATGATCCAATGGTGCGCGTCCGTACTGGATACAGGGGCGCTCGGCACCGTGGAAAGCTCCATGGCCAAGGTCGCCGTGTCAGAGGCCTTGATGCGGATTGCAGACCGTTGTGTTCAGGTTATGGGCGGCACCGGCGTGACGGATCAAACCATTGTCGAACAAGTCTTTCGGGAGATCCGCGCCTTTCGGATTTATGATGGGCCAACCGAAGTCCACAAATGGAGCCTCGCCAAGAAGATCAAGCGCGATTGGGTGAATGAGCAACCCAGCTAGAAGACTGGACACCCGGATCTAAGTCCACAGGCACTGGCATATTTGGCGCGCTGGTGTTCAGCGCCTCCAAAAGAGCGCGTTCAAATTGTCGTGCACTCACTTCCCAGCTGAAAGATTGACCCAGAGCAGCGGCGTCGACGCGTTTCACTTTGAGCGCTTTTACTACCGCCCGCTCAAGATTGGCATCTACGGCACCAGCGGGGTTCATGCGACGATGAATCCGGCCACGCCCATCTAGACCCAGTATATCGAGCGGCCCAGCGACAGGAAAGGACGCAACGGGCACACCGCAAGCGAGCGCCTCAATAACAACCAACCCGAATGTATCGGTAAGGCTTGGAAAAACAAAAACATCCGCCGCCGCATAGGCGCTGGCGAGCGCATCGCCGGAAAGAGTGCCCATAAAAATAGCGTTGGGGTAACGCCGTTGCAGGTCAGATTTTGCAGGCCCATCACCAACCACGACATGTGTGCCGGTGGTCGGGCAGGACAGGAACGCCTCGAGGTTTTTTTCAACGGCCACTCTGCCAACAGAGAGCAGGATCGGCCGCTGCACATTTTCCAATTGGGGATGCGGGAAGAGGCGCGGGCGAAAGACCTTCTGATCGATCCCCCGCGACCATTGATGCGTGTGGTTTATGCCGCGCGTCGCAAGCTCTGCCTGCAGACTTGGGGTGGCGACCAAAACAGATCGGGAAGGCGCATGAAAGCGGCGCATCACGGGCCAAAATCTCTCTGCAGAAAGTCCGGTTCGAACGGCAAGATAATCTGGAAAGCGCGTGTGAAAGGCCGTCGTGAACGGAATATTGTGCATCCTGCACCACCGGCGCGCGCTCCAACCAATTGGCCCTTCAGTGGCGATGTGAACAATGTCTGGCGCAAAGTTTCGCAAAGCCTTTCGAACGCCAAACCGGGGAAATAACGCGAGCCGTATTTCGTCATAGCCCGGACAAGGAATATTGGTGAACTGATCCGGGGAGATGACGTGGACCTCATGCCCAAATCGCCTCAATTGGGTAACAGTTTCCGTCAAGGTCCGCACGACGCCATTCACTTGCGGCGCCCATGCGTCTGTCGCCAGCGCAATCCT
>CAMAQU010000027.1 GCA_945860425.1 Sphingomonas paucimobilis | reverse complement strand
GCATGATGGCGCCGGAGGAGGTGACAAGGAAGTTGAACACCCGGTCGGGCGCGAAGACGGCCGCTGCAAGCGCGCCATAGCTGAACAGGCTGGCGATCAAGATGGCCCGCGCCGGGACCTTTGACGCGCTGAGCTTCACGCAAGATTGCGGGGCATCGCCGTTTTTCGCCAGTCCGAACATGGCCCGCGAAGTGATGTAAATCCCCGAATTCAAGCAGGAGAGAACAGCCACGAGAACAATGCCGTTCATGATGAGGTCAGCTGCCGGATAGCCCATAACGCGCAGCGCCTGAGCAAAGGGCGATGTGCCGGGTTCAATCTCAGTCCAGGGAACAACCGAAACAATCATCAGGATCGACAGAACAAAGAAGATCAAGATGCGCGTCGACACAGAAATGGTCATGCGGGCGATTGTCTTTGACCCCGCTTCGGATTCAGCGGCGGCAAGCGTCGCGATTTCGGCGCCGCAGAGCGAGAAAATCGTGGTTGCAACCCCTGCAAAAATCACCGCAATCCCTTGCGGCGCAAAGCCGCCATGGGCTGTGAGGTTGACAAAGGTTGGCCCCGCCGTGGAAGTGATGCCCATGGCATAGGCAGCCGTGATCAGGATGAAGACAAGAATGGCAATGACTTTAATTGAGGCAAACCAAAACTCAAACTCGCCATAGGATTTGGCCGACAAGAGGTTCACCCCAGTCAATATCGCCATCAGCGCGACGCCGATTTCCCACACATCAAATTGGGGAAACCAGCCATTGATAATCTTGGCGCCAGCAATGGCTTCAATCGCAATCACAACGACCCAGAAATACCAATAGAGCCAGCCCACCAGATAGCCCGCCCAATTGCCGACGCCGACGCGGGCAAAGTCTGGGAAGGTTTGGACGCCCGTGAGCGCCATCGCCATTTCCGAGATCATCCGCATGACCAGCAGGACAAGAAAGCCGGCAAGGGCATAGCTGAGCACGGCGGCCGGGCCGATTGTGCTGATCGCGGTTGAAGAGCCGACAAACAGACCTGCACCAATAATGCCGCCAAAGGTAATCATCGACACATGGCGCGGCTTAAGACTGCGGCTCAGTTCCTGTGCGGATGATGGCGGCGTTGTGCCTGCCTGCGATGCGTCTGTCATATGCCCCCTCGCTTCCCTTTAGGGCGTGTCTAGCGTTGGCAATGCAGTCTTGTAAATGACGGGGCGCAGGGCAAAGCTGGTCGTCACATTGGCGACGCCCGGCACGCGGGTTAGGCTATGGCGCAGAAAGTCTTCAAATTGGGTGAGAGACTTCACAAGAACGCGCAGCTGATAATCGGCCTCTCCCGTCATCAAATAGCATTCCATAACCTGCGGGAATTGCGAAACGGCCGTCTCAAAGGCTTCAAGGTGGCGGTCATCCTGCTGGTCTAGGCGCACACGCACAAAGGCTGAGACGCTGAGGCCCAGAGCTTCGGGATCAACCAGCGCGACATAGCGTGAGATGATACCCGCCGTCTCCAGTTGGCGGACGCGCCTCAGGCAGGGGCTGGGGGAGAGGCCAACCTGATCGGCCAGCTCCTGATTGGTGATGCGACCATCGGCCTGAAGTGCCTCTAAGATTTTCTGGTCAATCGCGTCTGGTGAAAAATTTGGCATAATCTGCCTCTTTTCTAAAAATAGATGACTTAATCTGCTAAATTAGAAGCATTTTTGACAAGAGATTGCAAGGACATGCTGCAGGGTTGGCCGCTATCTGTCAGAAATTGCCTGTTGGAGATCTGCTATGGCGAAGAAGATTGCGGATGCCCGCGCTGACTTGGTTTCAGCCCTCGAAGCGCTGGACACGCGCTTGCGCTGGCTATCGTCTTGGACCGTGCACAACGCCAACCATATTCGTGAAAAGCGCGATGGCCTGAAAGTGGGGGGGCATCAGGCAAGCTGCTCCTCGATGACCGCAATCATGACGGCGCTTTATTTCCACGCGCTGCGCCCTCAGGATAAGGTGGCGGTGAAGCCGCACGCAGGCCCTGTCTTGCAGGCGATCCATTATTTGTTGGGCAATCAGTCGCTGGAGCAGTTGCAACGCTTTCGGGCCCTTGGCGGCGCGCAAAGCTACCCTTCGCGGACAAAGGATAAAATCCCTGTCGATTTTTCAACGGGGTCTGTTGGCCTTGGTGTTGCCATCACTGCCTTTTCCAGCCTGGTGCAGGACTATTTGATCGCCCATGGTCAAATGGAAGAACAGGATGCCGGGCGCATGATCGCGCTGATGGGCGATGCGGAACTGGATGAAGGCAATATCTACGAATGCCTGATTGAGGGTTATAAGCACGATATTCGAAATTGCTGGTGGGTCGTCGATTATAATCGGCAATCGCTCGACAGCACGACCGCAGACCGGATGTTCCGGCGCTTTGACGATATTTTTGAAACATGCGGCTGGCGTGTTGTCACCTTGAAGCATGGCAAGCTGCAACAAGAGGTTTTTGCCCGGCCCGGCGGCGCGGCGATTGCCGATTGGATCGATAATTGCCCCAATGCAGAATTCGCAGCCCTCACTTATCAGGGCGGGGCCGCTTGGCGAGAGCGGTTGATGGCCGATCTTGGAAATGCCACCGATGTCGCCGCGCTGATCGCAAGCTTTGACGATGCGGGCCTTGCCCATTTGATGACCAATTTGGGTGGCCATTGTATCGAAAGCCTGATCGAGGCCTTTGACGGGGTACAGGATGATCAGCCGACATTGTTCATCGCCTATACGGTCAAAGGCTATGGTTTGCCGCTGGCAGGGCATAAGGACAATCATTCCGGCATGATGAACCCCGGCCAGATTGACCAATTGCGCACCAGCCTTGGCATTGCTGAAGGGGCAGAATGGGCCCCTTATGGTGGCCTTGGGGACAATCAGGCCGCGTTGTTGCGGGATTTTGTGGCCAATAGCCCGCTGGCCCATAAGCTGCGCGACTGGGATGCACCGCTTATTCCCGTGCCAGATCATTTGCCCGTTCCGGCCTCCGACGCGCAATCGACACAGGCGGCTTTCGGCAACATCCTTCTTGATCTCGCAAAGTCCGACGCGCCTTTGGCCGATCGGATCGTGACAACCGCACCCGATGTGACGCAGACGACCAATTTGGGCGCGTTCGTTAATCAGCGTGGCCTGTTTCGCCGATCAGAAACAGTCGACGTTTTTCGGGCCGCCAAAATCCCATCTGCGCAGAAATGGGATGGCCATGCCGCAGGTCAGCATATGGAATTGGGCATTGCGGAGAATAACTTCTTCCTCGCGCTCACCTCCCTTGGCCTGGCTGGGCCGCATTTCGGTACGCGCCTTATCCCCATTGGGACGGTCTATGATCCGTTCATTGCGCGTGGCCTCGATGCGCTGAATTATGGCTGCTATTCCGATGCGCGCTTCCTGCTTGTCGGGACGCCATCCGGCCTGACATTGGGGCCAGAAGGTGGGGCGCACCAATCCATCAACACGCCCCTTATTGGCATGGGTCAGCCCAATCTGGCCTATTTTGAGCCGGCTTGGGCCGATGAAGTCGCCTTGGTGATGCGATGGGCCTTTGACTATATGCAGCAGCCGGATGGCAGCTCTGTTTATATCCGCCTCAGCACGCGGGTTATTCCGCAAATGCCACGCGAAAATGACCATTGGCAGGCGGATGCGCTGAAAGGCGGCTATTGGCTGCGCAAGCCCGGGCCGCAGGCGGATGCCGCGCTTGTCTTTACAGGGGCCATTGCGCCCGAAGTGTTGAGCGCCTGGGAACAATTGGCCGAAGACATCCCCGGCATTGGCTTGCTTAACGTCACGTCGCCAGATTTGCTTCATCGCGATTGGTCGCAGCGGCATGCCTCGCGATGGGTCGATGGGCAGCTGATGGGGTGCCACGCAGAACATCTGCTGTCGGCGCTTGCGCCGGGGGCAGGGCTTGTTACCGTCATTGACGGTTCACCGGGGGCGCTGTCTTGGTTGGGCGCCGTGCGCGGCATGCGGGTCAGCCCGCTTGGGATTAGCAGCTTTGGCCAAACGGGCGATTTGCCGGATCTGTACCGCACCTATCGGTTGGATGCAGATGCCATTATCGATGCCGCGGCAGAGCTTTTCATTTAACTGATAAAATAGATTAGAATAACTAATAATGACCAATTACAGGGCTTGCGCGGTTGTCGCGGCGCACCCTGCACTGACATAGCGCGCTGACTATCTCAGGTTCAATTGGGTCAGGCGCTTACATGATGAAAACAACAGCTCGTGCCGTGGTGATTGGCGGCGGTGTCGTCGGGGTTAGCACGCTTTATCACCTCGCCAAAATGGGGTGGAGCGACGTTGTTCTGCTGGAGCGTAAGGAACTTACGTCCGGGTCAACATGGCATGCAGCGGGGCTTCTGCCCTTGTTCAACCTCAGCTATTCGGTCGGAAAGCTGCACCAATATTCGGTTGGGCTGTACCCGAGCCTGGAAGAAGAAACCGGCCTGAACGTCGGCTTCTCACAGGTGACCAATATTCGCCTCGCCACCACCCGCGATCGGATGGATGAATATCAATATTATGCAGGCGTCGCCCGGACCATTGGGGTAGATGTGAATTTCCTGACTGCCGAACAGGTCAAAGAGATCTGGCCTTTGTGCAATACGGACGGGGTGATTGGGGCCATTCAGCATCCAGAAGATGGCTATATCCAGCCCGCCGATTTGACCCAGGCGCTGGCCAAAGGCGCGCGGCAACGCGGCGCTACAATTTATCGTAACACGACAGTCAACGCTATTACGCAGCAGCCAAATGGCGAGTGGCTGATCTCAACCGATCAGGGCGACATCACTTGCGAACATGTCATTTCCTGCTCGGGCAATTTTGCGCGGCAGACGGGGGCTATGGTCGGCCTCGATATTCCAGTCATTCCGGTCGAACACCAGTATATCGTCACGGAACAGCACCCGGCGATTATGGAGCGCAAGCGGCAGGGCCTGCCCGAAATGGGCGTTTTGCGGGAATCCGACGCAAGCTATTATATGCGCGAAGAAGCAGGCGGCCTGTTGCTTGGGCCGTATGAAGTCGGGGCACCCGCCTGTTATGTCGATGGCCCAGCGGCAAACAGCGAATATGAGCTTTTCCCCGATGCGTTGGAACGTCTTGAGCCTTATATTTTGGCGGCCATGAGCCGTGTGCCCGCCTTTGGCGAAGTGGGCATTAAGAAGGTGTATAACGGCGCAATCGCCTATACGCCCGATGGTTCGCCCATTGTCGGGCCGGCTTGGGGCCTGAAAAACTTCTGGCTCAATGAAGGGCATAGCTTTGGCGTGACTGCGGCCGGAGGTGCAGGCTGGCAATTGGCGCATTGGATTGTCGATGGAGAGCCGACAATCGATATGATGGGTGTCGATCCCCGCCGCTTTGGCGATTATGCGGGTCGCGGTTTCCTGATTGAGAAGAATGAGGAAGCCTATGCCAAGGTCTTCACCGTCCATTATCCTGATGAAGAACGCGAAGCTGGCCGCGCCTTACGGCGGACGCCCTGCTATGACCGGATGAAGGCGCTCGGCGCTGTATTCGGCTCTGTCTTTGGCTGGGAACGGCCAAATTGGTTCGCACCGGAAGGTTATAGCTTGAGCGCGGCTGACCTTGATAAGCCCGATGTTCTGCTGAACGACAATCACCCCGTCGTGCCCGGAGAAACGATCCGTGAAAAATGGTCATTCCGGCGGTCCAACTATTTCGAACATGTTGGCAATGAATGCCGCCATGTACATGAAAAGCTTGGCATTCAGGACATGAGCGCCTTCGCCAAATGCGAAATTTCAGGCCCGGGAGCGGAGGCCTGGCTTGACCAGCTTTTGACGAATGCTGTCCCGAAAAAGGTCGGTCGCGTGACCTTGTCTTACTTGCTGACCAATAAGGGCGGCGTGCGCAGCGAATTTACGGTCTATAAAGTGGCGCCGCAGCGTTATTATCTCGTCTCGGCCGGGGCCTATGAGCGCCACGACCATGACTATCTGAAAAAGGCGATGCCGCGCGACGGGTCGGTCAGCTTTGAACGGTTGACGACATCTATGGGTGTGTTGGTGCTGGCTGGGCCGCGCGCGCGCGATGCTCTGAGCAAAATCACCGATGCTGATCTATCGAACGAAGCCTTCCCTTGGCTGACGGGCAAGAAGATCAGCCTGGGTCTGGCGCAAGTTGAAGCGCTTCGCGTGAACTTCATTGGCGAATTGGGCTGGGAAATTCACCACCCCATCGAAATGCAGAACTACATTTTCGACCTGTTGATGGAGGCCGGGGCAGAGTTTGAAATCAAGCCCTTTGGCATTCGCGCAATGACGGCGATGGCGATTGAAAAAAGCTATAAGCTGATCCCACGGGAATTGTCGGTTGAATATTCCGCCTATGAAAGCGGTTTGGATCGATTTGTCAGCCTCAAGAAACCCGGCTTTTTCGGCAAGGATGCCTTGCTGGCCTGGCGCGAGAGCGGAGCTGCCAACACGCTGGTGACAATGGAAGTCCAAGGCGTGACGGATGCCGACGCCCGTGGATCGGAAGCGATTTATAAGGATGGAGAGATTGTCGGGCGCGTCACATCGGGTGGTTATGGATGGCGCGTTGGGAAGAGCCTTGCGCTAGCCATGATCCGGCCCGACCTTGCGGTTGAGAATGCTGAGTTTGAAATTGCCATTTTGGGCAAGCGGCATAAGGCAACGCTGATCCCGGATTCTCCTTTTGATCCAGAAAACACGGCCCTTAGGAGCTAAAAGCTATGGCGCGCTTTGAACCTATTGCCCAATTGCTGAAGGCAGATCGCAAGGGCATGACCCTGCCGCGAGACCTTTATGTGAGTGAAGAGGCCTTCCGCTTTGACACGCAGGTGATGCTCAAATCCGTGTGGCTCTATGCCTGCACGGTGGCGCACGTCAAAAACCCGGGCGATTATTTCGTGTTTGAAGTCGCGCACAATTCGATCATCATCATCCGCGGCCGCGACAATGAAGTCCGGGCATTTTGGAACAGCTGCCGCCACCGTGGCGCGCGGATTTGTGAAGAGCAGCGCGGCCGTGCACCGCGCCTGACCTGCCCCTATCACCAGTGGACTTATGGCCTGGATGGGGCCTTGCTGGCTGCGCGCAGCATGGCGGAGGATTTTGATAAGAAGCAAAATGGGCTGATGCCCGTGGCGCTTGAGAATGTTGGCGGGCTGATCTTCATCTGCATGGATGACAACCCGCCGCCCATTGATCGCGTTAAGGCCGATATTGTCGATCAGATTGGGGTTTATGATCTGGAACGCTGCAAAGTCGCGGTCCAGGATAATTATATCGAAGACGCCAATTGGAAATTGGTGATGGAGAATAACCGCGAATGCTATCATTGCGATGCGGGCCATCCGGAATTGATCAGCGTTCTTGGAACCTATGGCTTTGGCAAGGGCCTGCCCGAAGATGGCGAGGCCGATGTTGTCGATGACAAGGCTTTTGACTCTATGGTGGAGGCCAAGCGGCAACAGTGGAAAGACATGGGCATTTTCCGCGAGCTCGTGGAGTTTCCCGATGGCTGGTGGCACCGCATCGCGCGGCTGCCTCTCGCCAATGGGGCCGTCACCCAGTCGATTGATGGCAAGTTGGCGTGCAAGAAGCTGATCGGCCCCTTCACGGAGCCGGAAACATCCAGCCTATCGGTGTGGACACAGCCCAATAGCTGGCATCATTTCTGCTGCGACCATGTGGTGACATTCTCGCTGACCCCCGTGGCTGCGGGCAAGACGCTCTTGCGCACAAGCTGGCTTGTGCATGAAGATGCGGTGGAGGGTGAGGATTATGATCCCGACCATATTGCCGCCTTGTGGCGGGCAACCAATACGCAGGATGGATATTTCTCGACGATCAATCATCTGGGGATTTCAACCGATGGCTATCGCCCCGGCCATTATGCGGTTGAGGAAAAGCTGGTTGAGGATTTCAAGGATTTTTATGTCGACCGGGCCAAGGCCGCATTGGCCGAGGACCGCTCATGACGGGGTTGCCTCAATCTGGATCGGTCAAAATTGACGCAGCGGGCATTCCGGCTGGTGGCGACACACGCTCCCTTATCGATGACCCGCGCGGCTATCGGACGATATTGCTGAAGATTGAACCGAGCCCCCTCGGTGAATTGCATTCGCACACAGAAATTGAACAAATTTACATCCTTGAGGGCGATTTCTTCGATGATGATGCAAGCTATGGCCCTGGCGATTTTGTTCTGCGAATGCCCGGGGCGATGCACCGCTCGGGAAGCCGGAACGGATGCACGATGTTGATCACCTACACGCCTTTTGTTGAGGTAAACCCATGACCCGATTTAGTGCGCTCAGCCTTTTCTCCAAGGCATTTGGCGGGCACCAAGGCTGGCCAGAGCAATGGCCGGACGCCGCGCCCAAGCCCGCTTATGATGCGATTATTGTCGGCGGTGGCGGTCATGGCCTGGGCGCTGCTTATTATCTCGCCAAGAAATATGGGATCACCAATGTCGCCGTCCTTGAAAAAGGCTGGATTGGCGGGGGCAATACGGGGCGTAATACAACGATCATCCGCTCCAACTATCTCTATGATGAGAGCGCGCATCTTTATGATCATGCGGTCAAGCTTTGGGATGGGCTGAGCCAAGAGCTGAACTATAACACCATGTATTCCAAGCGCGGCGTGATGATGCTCGCGCATAATGTGCATGATGTTCAAAGTTTTAAGCGGCATATCCATGCAAACCGCCTGAACGGCGTGGATAATGAATGGCTGACACCGGAAGAAGCCAAGGCCTATTGCCCGCCGCTCAATATCTCGCCCGATGCGCGGCACCCGGTGCTGGGCGCGGCGCTTCAACGACGGGGCGGCACAGCCCGCCATGATACAGTTGCTTGGGGCTATGCCCGCGCCGCCGCCGCCCTTGGTGTCGACATTATCCAGAATTGCGCCGTCACGGGCATTAATCGTGGCCCCGATGGCGCTGTGACGGGCGTGGAGACAACGCGCGGGTCGATCGCCTGTAAGCGCATTGGCGTTTCTGCGGCGGGTAATACCTCTGTCCTCATGCAGATGGCGGGGCTTGATTTTCCGCTGGAGAGCTATCCGCTTCAGGCGCTGGTCTCTGAACCTGTTAAGCCGATTTTCCCCTGCGTTGTCATGTCGAACACGGTGCACGCCTATATGAGCCAGTCCGACAAGGGTGAGTTGGTCATTGGCGCTGGAACCGACCAATATGTCAGCTATTCGCAACGCGGTGCGCTCCACATTGTGGAGCATACTCTGGCTGCTATTTGTGAGATTTTCCCGATTTTCCGGCGCATGCGGATGCTGAGGACCTGGGGCGGCATTGTCGATGTCACGCCGGATCGGTCGCCCATATTGGGCAAGACGCCGGTTCAGGGCCTTTATGTCAATTGCGGCTGGGGCACGGGCGGTTTCAAGGCGACACCGGGGGCAGGGGATCTTCTGGCCTATACTATGGCCAAGGATGAACCCCACCGGATCAACGCCCCCTTTAATCTTGATCGATTCCGCAATGGTCGTTTGATCGACGAAGCGGCAGCAGCAGCGGTGGCCCATTGATATGATTTTGATTCATTGCCCCTATTGCGACGAGCAGCGTCCCGAGATTGAGTTTGCCAATGCCGGGCAAGCCCATATTGCCCGCCCTTCAGACCCCTCTGCGATGAGTGATGAGGAGTGGGAGCATTATTTGTTCATCCGTGCCAATCCGCGGGGGCGGCACCATGAACGCTGGCGGCATAACCATGGTTGCGGCCGCTTTTTCAACGCGGTGCGTGACACTGTGACTGATAAGTTTGAAACAACCTATAAGGCAGGGGAACCACGTCGATGACGGGATATCGTTTGCCGACAGGCGGTCGCATCGACCGCGCGACGCCGTTTGAGGTCCGCTTTGATGGTCGATCCTATCCGGCTTTTGGCGGGGATAGTCTGGCCTCTGCGCTGCTCGCCAATGGGGTTCAGCTTTTTGGCCGGTCGTTTAAATATCACCGCCCGCGCGGGATTGTCGGATCGGGCAGTGAAGAGCCGAACGCCCTCATCTCTGTCACGCGTGGCCCCGGTCGGTTCACGCCCAATTTGCGCGCCACCAATGTGGAAGTTTACCCCGGCCTAGAGGCGGAAAGCCAGAATCGCTGGCCCAGCCTGCGCTTTGATTTTGGGGCGATAAATGACCGGCTCGGCATGTTCTTTCCGGCTGGTTTCTATAACAAGACCTTCATGTGGCCGCGCTCCTTTTGGGAGAAGCTCTATGAGCCTGCGATCCGCCGTATGGCAGGGCTTGGCAAGTCGCCGACCGAGGAAGACCCCGATCATTATTCCGCCACCTATGCGCATTGCGATGTCCTGATCATTGGCGCTGGCCCAGCAGGTATTGATGCCGCCCTAGAGGCCGCGTCGAGCAATCAGCGGGTCATTTTGATCGATGAGCAGGACGAAGCTGGCGGCGGTGCCCTTGCTGATCCGGCGCTCTGGCCTTGGCTTGCCCGCAGCATGAAGGCGCTGGCGGGCATGGCAAATGTCACCATCCTCACGCGGACGACGGCCTTTGGCTATTTCCATGACAATTTCATTGGTGCGGTGGAACGGCTGACCGACCATCTGGCCGATATTGGCTCTGGCCCGCGTGAAAAGCTGTGGCGCATCCGGGCGGGAGAGGTTGTGCTGGCGCAAGGCGCGATTGAACGGCCCTTGGTGTTTGACGGCAATGATACGCCCGGCGTTATGCTGGCCTCTGCCGCAAAGGTCTTTGCGCTGCGTTATGGCGTGGCCGTAGGGCAGTCTGTTGCGCTGATGGCGAGCCATGACAGCGGTTGGCAGGATGTCTTCGCAATGGCCAAGGCCGGCGTCGGCATATCGGCCATTATCGATGTGCGCGACGAAGTGGATGCCGATCTGCGCGCACAGGCGGAAGAATTGGGCATTGAAGTTCGGCTTGGCCAGAGTGTCATTGGCGTGCGCGGTCGACATGGCGTGACGGCCATTGAGATTGCGCGCAATGATGGCGGAGCAACCTCAACCCTTGCCTGTGACGCCGTTTTGATGGCGGGCGGATGGACGCCAACGGTTCATCTCTGGTCGCACAGCAAGGGTACGCTGGCCTGGCGTGATGATCTTGGGGCATTTGTTCCGGATGTGGCGGCAGAAAAGGTACGCTGCGTCGGGGCATGCGCCGGGCTTTGGAATTTCGGGAAGGGGCTGACCATTGATGCTCTGCCGACGCCCAAGGACAAGACCCGGATTAAGGCCTTTGTCGATTTCCAGAATGATGTGACGGCAAAGGACATCAGGCTTGCCGTGCGAGAAGGCTTCCGGTCGATCGAGCATATCAAACGCTACACCACCAACGGGATGGCGACCGATCAGGGCAAAACATCCAATCTCAACGGATTGCAAATTGCCTCCACCGCTTTGTCTCGGCCTGTCACGGATATTGGCCTGACAACATTCCGCCCGCCCTATACGCCGCAGACATTTGGGGCTTTGGCAGGGCATGCCAAGGGGCCACTGTTCCAGCCGACCCGCAAGACCAATATCGACGGCTGGGCAGAAGAAAATGGGGCCGTGTTTGAACTCGTCGCCCAATGGCGTCGGGCCCGTTATTTTCCCAAAGCGGGGGAGGATATGCTGGCCGCCGTCAATCGCGAATGCCGCATGGTGCGCTCCTCCGTTGGCATTTTCGATGCGTCCACGCTGGGCAAGATTGAGGTGGTCGGGCCAGATGCTGCCGAATTCCTCAACCGGATGTACACCAACCCTTGGAAGGCGCTGGAGCCGGGGCGGTGTCGTTATGGGCTGTTGCTGAAAGAAGATGGCTTCATCACCGATGATGGCGTGTCGGCGCGACTTGCGCCAGATCGCTTTCATCTGACGACGACAACGGGCGGCGCTGCCCGTGTTCTCAATATGATGGAAGATTATCTTCAGACAGAATGGCCAGATTTGAACGTCTGGCTGACCAGCACGACGGAGCAATATTCCGTCATTGCCCTGCAAGGGCCAAATGCACGCAAGCTGTTGGAACCTTTGGTGGAGGGCATTGACCTTTCGGCCGAAGCATTCCCCCATATGGCCATTCGAGAAGGCCTGA
This sequence comes from Sphingomonas paucimobilis, assembly GCA_945860425.1. Taxonomy (GTDB): domain Bacteria; phylum Pseudomonadota; class Alphaproteobacteria; order Sphingomonadales; family Sphingomonadaceae; genus Aquisediminimonas; species Aquisediminimonas paucimobilis_A. Next base: position 937 of record CAMAQU010000027.1, on the reverse strand, counting down.
TTTGCGGCATTCCGACGCGCTTATTCCGGGTCAGTTTCACAGGCGAACTCGGCTTTGAGATTAATGTGTCATCTGCTTATGGCCGCGCCCTTTGGGAACGGATTATGGCCGAGGGCGCACGCTATGACATTACGCCTTATGGAACCGAGGCCATGCACGTTCTGCGCGCCGAAAAGGGCTTCATCATCGTGGGGCAGGATACGGACGGAACAGTGACCCCCTTTGACGCTGGGCTCGATTGGGCCGTGGGCAAGAAAAAGCCTGACTTTGTCGGCAAGCGCTCGCTCGCGCGGCCCGATCTTGTTGCATCCGGCCGTAAGCAGCTTGTGGGCCTTTTGACGGAGGACCCCAATTATGTGTTGGAAGAAGGCGCGCAAATTGTCGCCGACCCCAACCAGCCCATTCCCATGAAGATGATCGGCCATGTGACCTCATCCTATTGGAGCGAAACGCTCGGCCGCTCAATTGCGCTGGCGCTGGTCGCAGATGGGCACAACAAAATGGGAGAGGATTTGTTCATTCCCATGCCGGGCAAAACGCATGTGGCGAAGGTCAGCTCTATGATGTTCTATGATGCAGAAGGAGCGCGGCTCAATGTCTGAGGCTTTAGTGCGCAGCGATCCCATTCCTGCCGGCCCCTTTCTAGGCAGAGATGCATCGTTAAAGGCCGCTCCACGGTTGGCGCGCTACGTGCTGCGTGCGCGCACATCTTCTGCGGTCGAGAAGGTCCTTGGCGCTCAAATCCCCACGACGATTGGCGGGTTTGCGAATGGGGTTGCTTGCTTGGGGCCCGACGAATGGCTGATGTTTGCATCAGATGGACGCGAAAACCCTGTTGATGAAAGCGGCTCTGTGTCTGTCACCGATGTCAGCGACCGCAGTGTTGGGATTATTCTTGAGGGCGCGCGGGCCGCCGAGGTTCTGGCAACGGGATGCC
>CAMAQU010000026.1 GCA_945860425.1 Sphingomonas paucimobilis | reverse complement strand
CCTTCAACTGACCTGGAAAGGCCTCTGCCAATTCGGCAAGGGCGGGTAGGCAACGTGCATCGCGTTCCACCGCCGTCACAATTGCGCCAGCGCGCAGTAAGGCGCGCGTCAGTCCGCCGGGGCCGGGGCCAACCTCATAGACGGATTGCCCCTTGAGGTCGCCGGGAATGGCGGCAATGCGGCTTAAAAGCTGTTCGTCAAAGAGGAAGTTCTGCCCGAGCGCTTTGCTCGCGGCCAATCCATGCCGGGCAATGACATCGCGAAGCGGAGGAAGGGGCGGTGTCACTCGCCAGAACTGGCGCGATAGGCCGCTGCCTCTCCGGCCATACGGATTGCGGCGATCATCGCTCCTGGATCGGCCTTATTCTGCCCCGCAATGTCAAATGCGGTGCCATGGTCGGGGGAGGTGCGGATGATGGGCAGGCCCAATGTCATATTAACCCCATCATCAACGCAGAGCGCCTTGAGCGGGATTAGTCCCTGATCATGATACATGCACAAGGCAAGATCAAAGCCGGATCGTGCACGAGGTGTGAAGAGGGCGTCGGGTGACACAGGTCCAAACACATCCAATCCTTCCTCGCGCAAGGCGTCGATGGCCGGTTGGATTATGGTGGTCTCTTCGTCACCAATCAGGCCTTGCTCGCCCGCATGGGGGTTTAATCCCGCAACGGCAATGCGCGGTTGATCCACGCCAAAATAGCGTTGCAAGCCTTTGGCCGCCGCGCGCCCTCGGCTGATTATCAACTCTGTCGTCAAGAGTTCTGGAACACGCGCAAGCGGGACATGGATGGTTATCGGTACAACGCGCAATTCTGGTCCGGCCAACATCATCGCGACATTTGAGGCGGAAACGCCGCATCGCTCGGCCACAAATTCTGTTTGGCCTGGATGGGTAAAGCCAATGGCTTGCAATAGTGCCTTTGAGACTGGCCCTGTAACCAGGCCAGAGACGGCACCCGATTGGGCAAGCCCAACCGCGAGGCCAAGCGTATCTAGGGCGCAGCGTGCGGTTTCTAGGGAGGGTTGGCCGGGCACAACGTCCATGGCATCGGACATCTGGATTAGTGGCAGGGCCTTGCCAAATATGGCGGCGGCTTCTGCTGCTGTGGTGACGACTTCTAAAGGCCCGTCCCACACTTTGCGAAGCGCTGCGGCATCCCCGACAACAAAAAAGGATGGAAGGTTTTCCGCGCCGGATCGCGACCATGCCTTGCCAATGATTTCCGGCCCAATGCCCGCCGGATCGCCCAGCGTGACAGCAAGCGGGGCAATCATTGGGGGGTTATCGGTAATCAATGATCGCGTCACGGCGCAGGTCGCGCAGGTAGATTTGCGCCCGGCGGTTGACGCGCTCATCCTTAATTTGATTTTCAATCGCATCAGGAGATGGGCCGTCTGTGGCTTGCGGGTCGTCACGACCGCACAGGGCAAGGACGCGCACGCCTTCGGAACGCGAACCAAAGGGCGGTGTTACCTGACCCACCTGAAGATTGAGAAGAATGTCCTGCAATCCGCCCGGCAAGTCGCGCACGCGGATCTGATCATTGTCCACAACTTCTGCATTAAACTGTTTGGCCAAGGCGTCTGCGCCGCCACACCCCTGCATGTCCTGCGCAGCTTTGCCAAAGGCCTCGGCGCGGGTGCGCACCTGCGCATCCGTTTCCTTCGCATCAAATGTGATCGTCAGCTGCCGCAAATTGAGGACGGCATCGCGCGGATTGGCAACGAGAACCTGACGGGTATCGGTCAAATAAAGGATTGAAAAGCCGCCGGGAATTTCAATTGGCCCGGCAATTTGGCCAACCGTAATCTCCTGCGCCGCCTGTGCGAGCTGTTCGGGAAGTTGGGCCGCGCGGACCCAGCCCAAATCGCCGCCGACAGCGGCAGTCGATGCTTCTGAAAACTGGCGGGCATAGGCCTGAAAGGACCCGCCTTGGCGGATCTGATCGATAATACGACGACCATTGGCAAAAATTTCCGCTGAATTTTCGGGCGTGGCAGACAAATAGATTTCGCTGACCCGATATTCAGATGTGCCCTTGGATGCGGTCAACCGGTCGACAATCTGCTTCACTTCTTCGTCGCTGACATTGATGAAGGGCTCAACGCGCCGCCGGAGCAGGCGGCTCCAGGCGAGTTCCCCCTCAATCTGACGCTTCATCGTGCGTTCGGAGGATCTATTGTCGCGAAGATATTTGCCAAAGGCATCGATCGACTGTCTGAAATTTGTCGCTACGCGAGCGAAGCTTTGATTGATCTCAGCCCTATCAATCGTAATTTCATTCGATTTGGCTTCTTGGATCTGAAGGCTTTCATCAATCAGGTTGCGAAGCACCTGAACGCGCAGCCGTTCCTTTTCCTCATCGGAAACACGTCCGCCATTGGCCAAAAGAACAAGCGCAAGTCGTTGATCAACATCCGTACCCGTAATCACATCGCCATTGACGATGGCGGTCGCCTTGCGGACATTTTGATCTGCCTTGCCAAAGGTTGTGATCTGCGCGGGTAAATTGAGGTTATTTGCGGAAGAAGGCCCACCAGAGGCTGTTTGTGCAGCAATGGGGGAAGGCGCGATTAGTATCGCGCCCAAGGCCATCAGAGTTTTGCGATAGCGTTTCGTCATTCCCGTCCTAATCCCTCACGCGCCGATGATCGGTGCGGCACCCCTAAAAATGTCTGGCTGAACAAAGCCTGAGCAAAAGGCTCTCTAGCGACCCAAGTTGCGGAAGGATAGCCGCAATTGGAACGTGTTGCCTCGGCGCGCATCGCCTTGGGCATCATAATCCCGTCGCCAGGTGACCCCGAATGTCAGGCAGTCATCTTCATAGGCGATGCCAAGCCTATGGCGCACTGGCTCATAGCCATCGGCGAGCGAAGTTGGGTCCTCTTGGCGTCCGGTCAGATCAATTGTGGTTGATCCAAAGACCGACCAGTAACGGGCAAATTGGAGCCGCCCGCCGAGGCGCACTTCTTCGCGGTCCCTCAAATCTTCCAATTGGGGCCCAATATCCCGGTTCAGCCGCAGATAGCCGACGCTGGCGTAGGTCCGATTATTGCCGATGCTAGCATCAATTTCATTGCGCCTGACCGCCAGATTATCCTTATCAAGCCGGTATCGGTGGGTGAAGCTGAGCCTATTCTTAAAACGCACATTGGTGCGCCCGACAATGTCAGACGTGCGGCCGAAAAGCCCTGTGCCGTCCGGAAAGACGCGGTTGGTCGCGCTGACCCGAAAGCTTTGGCCGATGTTGGTATCAATGCGCAGGTCGGTCCCGCTCCAGGTCCAATCTGCACCATAGGTCAATCGTGTGCTGTCTTCCCACCGATCATAGCCAGGAAAGCGGTTCAGCGCGAAAAGGTTGCTGTCTTCCAGGTCAACGGCGCGCGCATCTTCATTGGGGACACGCAAATTGGATGTTCCGGGTGATGCGACAAGTTGAAGACGCGGGGTCAGTCGTTGTTGGCCGTTGAGAAACGCTCCGACCAAAGGCCAGCGCATTTCGGTGGCGAATGCAGCGACGGCACGTGTGTTCCAGCCGTTTTCTCCGCGATAATCGGCGGTTGATGTCAGGTTCACCTCATCGGTGTGATAAACATCTGTCCGGCCATAAGCGGTGAATTTAAGTTCCTGCCCAAGCGGTGTGATACCCTGTAAATCCCAGCGCGCGCCGGCAAATGCCCGTTGCGTATCCTGCCCGGTGGAGCGCAAAAGTGCCATACTGTTGAGTTGGAATTCAAACTGACCGCCAGCCCAAGGGTCTGCCAAGCGCTTGCGCCAATCAATGGCGGGCAGGGTAAAGGGAAACTGGCCTTGCACTTCGCCAGTGCGCAATGTTTGAAATGCCCAGCCCGAGATAGACAAATAGCTTGATCGGGTGATCCGCTCCACACTGGCGGTCGACCGCAGCCTGTCATCACGCGAAATATCATAACGCCGCAGGAATGTTCTGTCTGACGCGACCCGGAATGCTGACGTTACACTCCATCGGCGATTCAGCTGAAAGCGGCTACTGCCTTCAAAATAACCACGAAAGTCATTCTGGGTCGACTGACCGGGCGTGCTTGTCGACACACGCTCGCCATAAGTTCCAAAGCCGGAGAGGCGATAGGCGCCACCCCTTGTGAGGCGACGATATTCAAGTTCCAGCAACGGCGCGACAGCGGTATAGATATGTGGCGTAATCGTGAGATCGCGGTTGGTGTCGAGTGCGAGATAAAATGGCGTTGCAATCTCGAGCCCGGTATTTCTGAGATACTGAATATTGGGGATTAAAAACCCGGTGCCACCCCGATCATCCGCAGGATGGGATAGGCCGGGCAGTGCCAGGACAGGCAATCCGAACAATTCCAATCGCGCGTCGCGATAGCTTATTCTGTTCCGTTTCGGATCATGGGTGACGCGCACCGCGGTGATTTTCCAAACCGGCTCCTTTGGGCAGCCCTTGTCATTGACCACACGGCAGGGCGAGTAAACTGCACGATCAAGTTCCGAAATGCCGTCTGTGCGTGTGGCACGATCTGCAACTAGGCGGCCGCCATTGTTCAGTACGATTAGTAAATTCTCAACAATCCCGTCGCGCAAGCTTTCTTTGAGGACAACCTGTTCCCCAAAAGCACGATCTCCTTCTGCGCCATCTACGATAACGGCACCTTCCGCGCGAACCTCTCCGGTGCGGCGATTCCAAATGATCCGGTCTGCGCGCACGCGATTTCCATCGCGGTCCATGCGGACATTGCCGCTAGCCGTGACGATGTCTTTTTCCTGATCATAATCCAGTTGGTCTGCTGCAAACCCGATCTCTTGGGTGTCTGGCGCTGGTGTTGCCTCGGCAACTGACGGATCATCGACTTGCGCCGTCGCCGGATTGGCGAGCATCACTCCTGCCAGAGCGGCGGATGTCATCAGGGCGCTGGGTAGGTTCACGTGATCTCTTCTCGACTCCAGCCATGCCTATCGCATTGTCGCTCCCATCCTGCAATCACCAGCGCTGAGGCCACGCTATGCGTCCCTCTGCAAGGTCGCTAACAGGAGGCAACCGATTCGGTTTTTCCATATTTTCCTGACTTAGGACGCATTATGATCAAGGTTCGCTTTTCCGCATCTGTGCCAGACGGGGGACATGCCCTTGCCTATCTCGTTGCGAAGGGCGCACTCGGCTCTGTGTCGATATTGGCCAATGACCCGACCGTGCATGCCGCGGCAAAATCCTCTCGCTTTGAGGGCGAGGCGGGAAGCCTCTTTGAATATCATGTCGCGCATGCAGACGGGGCGCAGCGGGTTTTGTTGCTCGGCATTGGCGCAGGCGGCGAAGAAGATCTGGAAAAGGCGGGCGGCGCGCTGTCGGCTCGGCTGCTGACGTCTGGTGAAACGCGCGTGACGCTTGATGTAAGTAAGATGGATGCCAAGCCAAACGCAGCGGCGATTGCACGGCTGGCCAGCGGAGCAGTGCTGCGGGGATGGCGCTATGATACGTACCGCACCAAATTGTCGGAAAAACAAAAAGTGTCCTTGCAGGAATTGGTTATAGTCGGTGCGCCAGAAGGCGTCGATATGGCATGGGCGCGCCAATCCGCGATTGTCGACGGTGTGGCTCTGACCCGTGAGTTGGTTACAGAGCCGGCCAACGTCATTTATCCCGAAACCTTTGTCGAGCGCTGCCAGCGTCTGACCGAAGCCGGTATCCAGATTGAAGTGCTGGGTGAGGCGGAAATGCGGGCTGCGGGCATGGGCGCGCTGTTGGGCGTTGCCCAAGGGTCGATCCGCGAACCAAAGCTGTTGGTCATGCGCTGGGATGGGACAAATGGCGCCCAGGAAAAGCCGGTCATGTTCGTCGGTAAGGGCGTCACTTTTGATACAGGGGGGATTTCCCTGAAACCGCCCGGCGGTATGGAAGATATGAAGTGGGATATGGGCGGCGCAGGCGCTGTTGCAGGAACCATGCTCGCGCTCGCAAGGCGCAAGGCAAAGGCTCATGTTGTTGGCATATGTGGCCTTGTTGAAAATATGCCAGATGGCGGCGCGCAACGTCCGGGAGATGTGGTGACGTCCATGTCTGGCCAGACGATCGAAGTGATCAACACCGATGCCGAAGGTCGCCTTGTTCTCTGCGATGCTATGACCTGGGCGCAAAAGCGGTTTAAGCCGGAATATATGATCGATTTGGCCACGCTGACGGGGGCGATCATCATCTCTTTGGGCCATGAATATGGTGGGTTGTTCAGCAATGATGATGATCTTGCCCATAAGCTAATGGCCGCTGGCAAGTCTGCTGGAGATCCGCTGTGGCGGTTCCCTATTGGTCCGGCCTATGACAAGCTGATCGACAGCCCCATTGCGGATATGAAGAATGTCGGCCCGCGGGAGGGTGGTTCCATAACAGCGGCGCAATTCCTCAACCGATTTGTCGATGAGGGCGTGAAATGGGCGCATCTCGACATTGCAGGCATGGTCTGGGCCGCGAAGCCCGGAACCGTCTGGGATAAGGGGGCCACGGGTTTTGGTGTCCGCTTGCTCGATCGGTTTGTGGCAGATCATTTTGAAGGCTGATTTCTATCATCTGACCCAAATCCCGCTTGATCGTGCCTTACCTGCGATAGCAGAGCGCGTGCTTGCGTCGGGTGAACACTTGCTGATCTTGGCGGAGGACGAAAAGGCCCTCGACGAGCTAGATCAGCTCTTGTGGACCTTCCGCGCGGACAGTTTTCTGCCGCATGGCCGCGAGGGGGATCAGCCGATCTTGCTGGCGCAAATGGTTGAGGGTCAGGGTAGCTATGCCAACATCGCCTATGCAGATGGGCAGTGGCGAGATCCGCCCGCCGGATGTTCGCGTGTTTTCTATTTCTTTGATCCAACCCAATTGGATGGCGCGCGTGCGGCATGGCGGGCGTTGGCGTCGACGCCAATTGAGCGTCATTATTGGAAACAGGATGATGCCGGGCGGTGGCGGGAGGGGTCATAGGGCCTGAAGGCGCGCCAAACGGCTTGCGACAGCCCACATATGCAGCTAGAGGCGCGGCCACGCTTTTCCTTCTAGTCCAACAATGGAGACGACCAGACATGGCCGCCAATCGCACCTTTTCGATCATTAAGCCCGATGCCACACGCCGCAACTTGACGGGTGCTGTCACCAAGATGCTGGAAGACGCCGGCCTGCGCGTTGTCGCGTCCAAGCGCATCCAAATGACTCGTGCTCAAGCCGAAGGCTTTTATGGAGTTCACAAGGAACGCCCCTTTTTCAACGATCTGGTGAGCTTCATGGTATCCGGTCCTGTCGTTGTGCAGGTATTGGAAGGCGAAAATGCCGTTCAGCGCAATCGCGACATCATGGGCGCGACCAACCCGGAACAGGCCGCCGATGGCACGATCCGCAAGGCGCTGGCTGAATCGATCGAAGCTAATTCGGTTCATGGCTCAGACTCGGATGAGAATGCGGCGATCGAGATCGCTTATTTCTTCAAGCCGGAAGAAATTGTCGGCTAATCCGACGCACCGCGAATGAAGAATTGGGGCGCGCCTTTGGGTGCGCCCTTTTTCGTTGGGGCCGATTGCACCTGTGCCTCATTTTCGATAGCCAGCGGGAGCAGAAAACAAGGAGACGGGTCATGAGCGAGCATATCTTGGTCATTGATGAGGGAACCACCTCAACGCGGGCAATGTTGTTCGCAGCCGATGGCCAATGCCTTGGCTCTGCCCAACAACCGCTGACCCAATATTACCCTGCGCCGGGGCTGGTTGAACATGATGCCGCCGAAATCTGGACACTGACTTTGGCGTGCGCGCGAGAGATGGTGGCGCTGGCCGGAGGGCCGGGCAAAATTGCGGGTATTGGGATTACCAACCAGCGTGAAACCATTGTCTTTTGGGATCGCCGGACGGGTGAGCCGCTGGCTCCAGCCATTGTCTGGCAAGATCGGCGGACGGCGGATATGTGCGCCAAACTCAAAGCTGAAGGGCAGGAGCCTGTTGTTCAGGCCAAGACGGGCTTGCTGCTCGATCCGTACTTTTCCGGCAGTAAGATCGGCTGGGCATTGGACAATTGGCCGAACCTGCGCGCCGCGGGCGAGAATCTAGCCGTCGGGACGATTGAGAGCTATCTCGTCTATCGCCTCACGGGTGGGGTGCACGTGTCCGATGCGTCGAATGCCTCGCGCACGGCGCTGATGTCTCTTGGCAGCGGGGGCTGGGATGACGGGCTGCTCGACAGTTTTGGCGTTCCTCGCTCAATCCTGCCTGAAATTGTTGATTGCGCTGGCTCGATAGGAGAAACTAAGGCGGAGATGTTTGGCGCTCCTATCGCCATAACTGGGATGGCGGGGGATCAACAGGCAGCCACAATTGGGCAGGGCTGTTTTGCCGAAGGCCAGACCAAGGCAACGTTTGGGACGGGGGCTTTTGTCCTGACCAATACGGGTCAAACGCTGCCTCAATCCCGCAACCGCTTGCTATCGACCGTTTTGTTTCAATTGGGTGGAGAGCGCACTTACGCGCTTGAAGGTAGCGTCTTTGTCGCGGGAAGCCTCATCAAATGGCTGCGCGATGACGTGGGGCTGATTGCGTCGGCGGCAGAAACCGAAGATCTTGCGCGTTCCGTCGCGGACAATGGCGGCGTCTATATTGTGCCTGCGTTAACAGGGCTGGGTGCCCCGCATTGGAACCCGGCGGCGCGCGGGTTGATCGATGGTCTCAGCTTTTCAACCGGTCGTGCGCATATTGCCCGGGCCGCGTTGGAAGCGATGGCACATCAGACGCAGGATCTTGTCTCTGCCTTTGCCGCAGACGGGGCCAATTGGTCTGAATTACGGATCGATGGCGGTATGGTTGCGAATAACTGGTTGGCGCAGGATTTGGCAGACATGCTCGCCATTGAGGTGGAAAGGCCGCATTTCATTGAAACCACGGCGCTGGGCGCTGCCATGCTGGCTGGCCTTGGTGCCGGGCTTTATAGCCGCCTTGAGGATGCAGCGGTCATGCGCGGCACCGTTGAGCGGTTCCAGCCTGCAATGGCGTCAGAGACCAGAATGGAGCGTCTTTCCGGGTGGCAGGCAGCCCTAAAGCGGACTTTGCTGGATCGATAAGGGAACCCAATGACCAAAATTCTCCTCATGGAAGGCAATGTGGCGGCCCGACGCGCCCGTGCAAAATCGCTTGGCATGCGAACCTCGAGTGAGATTTATGCTGAGGCAGTTTTGGCGCATTTCCCTGAGATTGAGATTGACGTGGTCAATGGCGCGGATGCGGATTTCAACATCCCCCATGGCCGGGGCTTTTCCGATTATGATGGCTTTGTCGTCTCTGGTTCAGCGCTTCATGCCTATGACACAGACTTTGCCGTCACCAACCAGATTGACCTTTTGAAACAGGCAGCAGAGGCAGGTTTGCCCTGTTTTGGGAGCTGCTGGGGCCTGCAGATTGCAGCAATGGCGGCTGGCGGGATTGTGGAGTATCACCCGCGCGGCAAGGAAGTGGGATTTGCCCGCAAGATCATGCCAAGCGAGGCCGGGGAAGGGCATCCGTTGTTCAGCCATAAAGGCCCCGTGTTTGATGCGCCTTGCATTCATTATGATGAAGTCACCCGGCTGCCTGAACAAGCAACATTGCTCGCGTCAAATGCGCATAGCGCGGTGCAAGCGGCGATCATCCCACTTGGCCAGACTGAAGTTTGGGCGGTGCAATATCATCCGGAATATGATGTTCGGCAGGTGTTGGCGATTTATGCCCTATATGCCGATGACATGATTGGGCCCGATTTCTTTCCCGATAAGGCATCGCTGGATGCCTATTGCGCAAAGCTTCAGGCGCTGGTGGACAATCCGTCCAATATGGGCGCGGCTTGGGAATTGGGCATTGATGAGGATATTCTGGACGATCACCGCCGCCGTGGTGAGATTATCGCCTGGATTGAAGCAAAGATTCTCGCCTAACATCGGCCCAATTTTCGGTGCCATATCTTGTGTCCACTCATGCAACACCTAGATGTAGGGCTTGTTACAGGATTCTTTAGAAAAAGGGGTATGTTCATGCGTCATTGCCTTTTGCCGCTCGTCTTGGGAGCATTTGCCGTTCCAGCTATGGCGCAAACGAATGTGCCGGTGTTGAATGGCTCGGGCATCGAGGCAACGGATCGAGCGAATTCTGCTGTGCGCCCTATCGGTTTTGCCAATCGGGCAGCCGAAGATGGCGTTCTTGCGGTGTTTATGAGGGGGAGTGAGCTTCCCGCAATCGGCATAGACCCCGCAGCAGAGGCAAGCCTTAAATCCGCCATCGCTGCCGCTAAATTTGACGGAAAATCAGGCTCGACCCTTAGCTTGCGTGGCATTGGGCGCTATGCCCGGATTCATCTGGTTGGCATTACCGGAGATCAGGACGCAGCCCGGCACCTGCGCGATGCGGGTGGCAAGTTGGCGCAAGAGATGCTCGACGAAGCACATCCCATATCCATTATGGGTGACCTGACATCGACCGATGCCGTCGCCGTCGCGCAAGGTTTTGGGTTGGGGCAATATCGTTTTGATCGCTATAAATCCGTCACGAAAACGACGGCTGCCGATCATAAACTGATCATTGTGACCAATGATCCGCAGTCCGCACAGCAAGAATGGGCGGCGCGCGGTCGGCCGTTGATAGAGGGGGTTGCCTTGTCGCGGGATCTCGCGAGCGAACCTGCGAATGTCATCTATCCCGAGACCTTTGTTACGCGGATCCGCGACGCCTTTGCCGGTGTTGGCAAAGTGAAGGTTGAGGTGCTCGACGTTGCTGCAATGCAGCGGCTGAAAATGGGTGCACTTTTGGGGGTTGGACAAGGCTCCCGGCGTCCCTCGCGGCTTTTGCTGGTGGAGTATAGTGGCGGGCAGGGCGCGCCTGTCGCATTGGTGGGCAAAGGGATTACATTTGATTCAGGTGGCATTTCCCTCAAGCCTGGAACCGGCATGTGGGAGATGAAATCCGATATGTCGGGCGCAGCTTCGGCTGTGGGGGCTGTTTTGTCCCTCGCTAAGTCGGGCGCGCCGGTGAATGTCGTCGCGGTTGCAGCGCTTGCTGAGAATATGCCGGGGGAAAATGCCCAACGGCCCGGTGATGTTGTACGCACCATGAGCGGCAAGACGATTGAGGTGCTGAACACCGATGCAGAGGGGCGGCTCGTGCTCGCAGACGCCAATGAATATGTTGTCTCCCGCTATAAACCCGCAGCTGTTGTGACAATTGCGACGTTGACCGGAGCGATTGTTCAGGCTCTTAACGACGAATATGCTGGCCTTTTCGCACGGGATGAAGGCTTGGCCAAAGCATTGAGTTCGGCTGCAAGCCGGACAGGCGAAGAGGTTTGGCGGATGCCGCTCCACAAAAATTATGCGGAGGATTTGAAGTCCGGCATTGCTGACCTGAAGAATGTGGTTGAAGGTGGCGGGCCTGGCGCAGGACTTGGCGCGACATTTGTCGGGGCGTTTGTTGCACCAGAAATACCTTGGGCCCATCTCGATATTGCCGGGGTGAATTGGGCCGACCATCCCGGTGCCGTAACCCCAAAAGGTGCGTCCGGATGGGGCGTTCGCATCCTGGATGAGATGGTTCGAACCTGGAAGAAATAAGGACGCGCGTTTGAGTGATAGAAGGCGGGTAGATTTGCCTGTGCGCACCTCAAATCGCTCACCCTCTTATTAGCGAGAAAAAGCCTCGACGAACCAAATTAATTCATTGATAAAGAGTGGGTTGAGGAGAGCGCGGGGTGACAGAAAGATTCGCTTTTCAGGCTGAACGAGAGGGCGGCGGCGTTCTTACGTCGGAAGAGGCTGTTTCCTCCGGCAATATCCAAATCATTGGCGCGCTAGCAGGCGCTGGGGTGCTCAGTGGGTGTGGTGGCGGGACTGAAACGACATCTGCACCCGCGCCGGTCGCAGTCTCAATATCCGAAGCACAAGCATCCCGCTTTTTGGCTCAGGCGACGATTGGTTATTCTAAATCTGATATATCGGCTGTCAGGTCCATGGGCGTTGGGCCGTGGTTGAACATGCAGTTCGGCATGACCCGGCCACAGACGTTTTGGGACTTCCTGATTGCCGGAGGTTTTGACGCTGCGGCCAATATAAACAGCACCAGTGGCTTTGATCCCATGATTTGGTCGCAGCTTATGAGCAGTAGCGACATTGTGCGGCAACGTATTGGCCTTGCCTTGCTCGATATTTGGGCCGTTGGCATTGACGGTATCAACACGAGTTGGCGGCCCTTTGTTATGGCCGCCTATTTGGATGTGCTGTGGGATAATGCACTGGGCAATTATCGTGACATCATGGAGGGCGTCTCCACCAGCGTCGCCATGGGGAGTTTTTTGACTTATCTGGGTAACGTAAAGGCAAACCCCGCGACCGGTGCGATCCCCGATGAAAATTATGCGCGGGAATTGATGCAGCTCTTCACCATTGGCCTTTACGAGCTGAATATGGATGGCAGCCAGGTTCTTTCGGCCGGTGCGCCTGTTGCGACCTATTCACAAGCCGACGTCAGCCAAGCGGCGCGCGTCTGGACGGGCTATAACTATGCCAGTGCAGATAACACAACGCCCGCACGCATGCGGATGCCTATGGCCATTATTGCAACCCGGCATGAGACGGAGGCGACAAGCCTTCTCAACGGAGCCATCACCATCGCCGCTGGAACAGATGGGGTTGCCGCCCGAAAAATCGCACTTGATGGGCTGTTCAATCACAAGACACTGCCGCCCTTTGTCTGCAGGCAGTTGATCCAGAGGCTTGTGACGTCAAACCCATCAGGCGCCTATATCAACCGGGTTGCCAATGTTTTTGTTAATAATGGCAGCGGCGTTCGCGGCGATATGAAGGCGGTGGTGCGCGCGATCTTGACGGATGTTGAAGCGCGTGACGACGCGCAGATCACGTCAACGACCTTTGGTAAGCTCAGAGATCCAGTTCAGCGGCTGACCCATTGGGCGCGTGCGTTTAATGTGACATCGCCGACAAAGCTGTGGCCATTTGGCAATGTGTCGTCCAGTGCCAATCGGCTCGGCCAAAGTCCGGGCCGGACACCATCTGTCTTTAATTGGTTTCGTCCCGGATACACGCCGCCGGGGACGGCAATCGCCAATGGAGGTCTTGTCGCGCCAGAGTTTCAGATAACCAATGAGCCCTCGATCATCGCTTA
>CAMAQU010000025.1 GCA_945860425.1 Sphingomonas paucimobilis | reverse complement strand
ACCACGGGTTGCTCAATCAGACGGGCCAATAAATTGGTGAGCCGGGGGGAGGCGGCAGCCTCCAATATGATCTCATGGAAGCATTTGTTATGCTTGAGAAAAGCGTGAACATCGGGGGTTGTTGTTGCTGACACGGCGCCCCCAATTGCGTCATTTTCAGCCTTGAGCAAAGCCAGTTGCGCAGTCGTGATCCGACCTGCTGCGCGGCGGGCTGCCAATCCTTCCATCAGTTCCCGCAAGACAAACGCATCTTCAATGTCATCAAGCGACCAGTCCGCAACAAAGCTGCGCTGCCGCTCGCTGCGGCGAATGAACAATTCCGATTCTAAACGCCGTAGAGCTTCACGCACGGGCGTCCGCGACACGCCGCATTGCTCGGCCAGCCATTCTTCGCGAATCTGATCCCCTGGCGGCAGCGTGCCCGACAGGATCATGCCTCTAATCTGGCTATAGGCCTGTTCCGATGCTCTTGACACAAAAGGTCTCCTAACCGCTTGACCAATGCATAATGTATACAATAAGCTACGCAAATGTTTTTCTGGAGGGCTTCAGTTGGAGCATCTCGGTGATGATATGGGTGCAGGCTTTCGGGCGGGTCGCAGCGCGGCCGGTCTCGGCATGCACGTCATCTCTTCCTGCGCCGCACTCATCAAGCGGGCAATCCTTGCGTCGGAACATGATGTCCCGACCCTAGTCTTATCGCCATCTTTCCAGCCCGGCTCAGATATTTATCATGGTAGTAAAATTACGCACCGTTCGTCAGAAGCGGCGCACCTCATGGGAGTAAAATGATGAAAATGACCAAAGCAATTTTAAAGGGGGCCATTGCGCTGAGCGCGTTGAGTGCCGGCCCGGCATTTGCTCAAGCAGCAGACGCAGACGCCGTCGAGGACATCATCGTCACAGCGCGTCGTGTGAATGAGTCGCTCTCTGATGTGCCCGCTTCGATCACTGTGTTGTCGGGGGACACGCTCGAAAAAACGGGTGCGCAGACAGCATCTGACTTTGTGAAGCTCACGCCCGGTGTCACTATTGTGACGGGCTCGGCCGAAGCCGGCGACACACAGATCAATATTCGTGGCCTCAACGGCGCGCGCGATGCTGAAAGCTCGGTCGCGTTGGTTGTCGATGGCATCCTCAAAACAAATACGGCAGCCTTGAACCAAAATCAGGGCACGCTGCGTCAGATTGAAATCCTCAAAGGTCCGCAAGGCGCACTTTATGGGCGTAATGCGGCGGCCGGGGCGATTGTGGTCCAGACGCTCAAGCCGGGCGACAGCTTTGAAGGCGGTGTTGAGGCGAGCTACGCCAATGAAAACACCATGCGTGCCAACGCTTATGTCTCCACGCCAATTGGCAATGGCGCGGGTCTGCTGCTCTCGGCCGATTATGCGAGCACCGATGGCTTCTTCTACAACCGCTTCCTTAAGGAAAAGGCTGTGGATGATCAGGAAAGCTGGAACATTAATGGTCGCTTGGTCGCGCCGCTTGGCGACAATACGGAAATTGATGCCAAGGCGCGTTATGGCAAGCTGAATGGCGCGTCGATTAACTTCAACGCCTCCTTCCATCTGCCCGCCTTTGGCGCATTCAACCCTGCGTTCAACGAAAAGGTCGATGAGCACCCCTTCGACTATTATGGCAATATCCGCCCAACCAATGAACAGTCGACCTTTGAAGCCTCTTTGAAGCTCGATCATGATTTTGGGACGTCGGCGCTGACCGCTTGGGTTGCCTATAGCGACATTAAGAACGACCTGACGGCTGACGGCACATCGGCCGACTTTGCCCGTTATATTTCGCCCGGTCTGGGTGCCCCGGCCAATGCTGTGAACACCGCTGTTATGAACAAGTGCTTTGCCACAACGGCGGCGCTCGCGGGCTATGCAGTCAATCAACCGGGCAATATCGGGACCAGCGCGGTTCCGTTCCTGTTCAACCCAGCGACGGGGTCTACCTTTGGCCCCTACAGCCCGACAACCTGCGACGGAACGCAATATCAGCTGCGCAATCAAAAGGATTTCTCGGCTGAAGTCCGTCTCGCCTCCACGGGGGATGGTCCGCTCAACTGGTTGGTGGGCGCCTATTATCTGAACATTAAGCGTGAAGTCGGCGTCAGCCTTGGGGCCGATCTGGGCAAAGGCATTATCCAGAACCTCTATAACGCCCCTGCATCGGATAACCCCACGTCGCAGCTGTTCCACGACAAGTTCGGCACCAATGTCTATGCCGCATTTGGCTCGGTCGATTATGAAGCGAGCGACAAGCTCGATATCGGCATTGCCGTGCGTTATGATAGCGAGCACCGCAAAGTGAACAACTTGGTGCCGGTGGCGACAGACCCGATCACGGGTGGGCCGATCAATCCGGGTCAGACCGGCGGCGCGATTAGCCCCAAGTCTGAAACCTTCAACCAGTTCCAGCCCAAGATCACCGTGCGTTATGAACTGGCTCAGGACCTGAACGCCTATGCCAATTATGGCATCGGCTTTAAGTCTGGTGGTTTCAACAATCAGGGCTCACGCGCGATTGTGGATGGCAGCTTCAACAATGGCGCGCCGGGCACGATCAATGCCGGGATCAAGATCAACGATCTTTATGGCAAGGAAAAGTCCGACGCATTTGAACTCGGCTTGCGTGGCAAGGCCGGCCCGGTCAACTTTGATCTGGCAGGTTATTACACCAAGGTTTCCGACATGCAGTTCTTTGAATTTTATGTCGGCAGCTTTGGCCTGCTGCGCGTTGTGTCCAACATTGATCGTGTCGATCTGAAGGGTGTGGAATTCAACGCCAACGCCAACATCATGCGTGGCTGGTCGGTCTTCAGCTCGGTGAACTACACCGATTCTAAGATTAAGAAGAACAGCTCACGTCCCTATACGGTTGGCAATAAGTCACCCTATACGGCCGAGTACACGATCAACCTTGGCACGCAGATTGATACGCCCATCACCGACGCTGTGGATGGCGTTCTGCGCGCCGATTACCGCATCACAGGCCCAACCTGGTTCCACACGGTTCAGGATGAAACGGTTCCAACCATTTTCAGTGGTTTGATCCCCGTGTCGCAGGTCAGCTTCTTGGGCGCCCGCTTCGGCGATGCCAAATATGATGTCGCACGCCGCGGCACTTATGGCGTGCTGGATCTGCGGGCCGGCCTTGAAGGCGAACGTTGGAAGATCAGCGTGTTTGCCAACAACGCCCTCAACAAGAAATATGTGAACGAAGTCATCTTGGCGGCCGAATTTGGCGGCTCCTTCATCTCGCCGGGCGGACGTCGTCTCATCGGTGTTGAAGCGGGCTATAAGTTCTAATCAAGCCAAGACTTCAAAAATAGAAACGCCCGTGAGCCATCATGCTCGCGGGCGTTTTCTTTTGTCCTTTGGGGTCACGCCCTGATGATCTTCGCTGACGCCCCTTTCTCTTGCATGAAAAATGCGCGACAGAGAGGCGGTCGAGGGAAAGCTAGGGGCAGGAAAAGCTGATGACACAAACATCTTCGTTGAAAATGCGGTCCTGGCTTTTTTCCCCCGGGGACAATGAAAAGAAAATGGCGAAGGCAGTGGAGAGCAACGCCGATATCGCCTTGCTTGACCTTGAGGATGCCGTGGCCGTCGAAAACAAACCGATTGCCCGTCAGATGGTCCAAGACCTGCTCCGGGCCAATGCGGCCGAACGCGCCCGGATCTGGGTGCGCATCAACCCTTTAGATGGTCCCTATGCGCTAGACGATCTGGCCGCCATTCTGCCCGCGCAGCCCGGCGGGATCATGCTGCCCAAAGTTGATGGCCGCGCCGATGTTGAAAAGCTCGACCATTATCTCTCCGCCCTCGAAGTCGCGAACGGTATGGAAGAAGGATCGACGCCCGTCATTGTCTTGATCACCGAAACGGCCGAGGCGATGTTCCATACAGGCGATTATAAGGGCGTGCGGCGCTTGGTCGCGCTGACATGGGGGGCGGAGGATTTGGCGGACGCAGTCGGCGCCATGTCAAACCGCGACATGGATGGCAGCTTTAGCTTCACGTTTGAATTGGCGCGCAGCCTGACCCTGCTGGGTGCCGCGGCGGCGGGCGTCCCTGCGGTGGAGACGATTTGCGCCGATTTTAAGGATTTGGAGGCTTTGAAAGCCCGTGCCGAAATGGTGCGCCGCAATGGCTTTCGTGGCATGCTGGCGATCCATCCAGCACAGGTGGATGTGATCAATGCCGCCTTCACCCCCAGTGCGGACGAAATTGCCGAGGCAAAGGAGATTGTGGAGATCTTCCGGGCCAATCCGGGCGTTGGGGCCATTGGCTATAAGGGCGGCATGCTTGACCGCCCCTTTTTGTCGCGCGCGCAACAGCTGCTCGCCCAAGTGGATGATGCGTGACAGCCATGTCCGACGCGGTTCTCTTTGACCTCCTGCCCGACGGCATCGCAATCATTACGATCAACCGCCCTGAGCAGCGCAATTGCCTCAGCCTTGAGGTGCGGGACGGTCTGTTTGCTGCATGGGAACGGTTTGAAAACGAGGACGCAGCAAAAATCGCGATCCTGACCGGCAAAGGCGATGCGGCATTTTGTGCCGGGGGCGATTTGAAGGAAATGGTTGAGCGCCAATTGCAGGTGCCGCCGCGCGATATGTTCCCCATGCCCTATGAGAATATTTCGCTTTCTAAACCCACAATTGCGGCCGTGAACGGCGTCGCCTTTGCGGGCGGGTGGATGATTGCGCAGGCCTGTGATTTGTGTGTTGCATCAACAACCGCCAAATTCGCCATCACCGAGGTGAAGGTGGGCCGGGGTTCTCCTTGGGCCGCACCCCTCATCCATATGATCCCGCAGCGGATCTATATGGAAATCGTCCTGACCGGAAAGCCCATCACGGCGCAGCGCGCTTATGAAATCGGCTTGGTCAATCGTCTGGCGGACCCAGAGGCGTTGATCGACACCGCACTTGCGCTGGCGCGGGAAGTGATTGACGGGGCCCCGCTGTCCGTTGCCGCCGCTCGCGAAACGGTCATGCTCTCGACGGAAATGGGGCGGAGCGCCGCTATTGATGCGGCTTATGCCGTGCATGAACGGGCCTATTGCAGCGATGACGCACAGGAAGGGCCAAGGGCTTTTTCCGAAAAGCGTAAGCCCAAATGGACAGGGCGTTAGGGCTGCATCCTGACACAGCATTAAGGCCTGTTTTCGCGTCTGTCCCTAAGCTTGACAATTATAAGCATTTTTATAAAAACTATAGTTATGGATGACAATCTAGCTGCTATGCTCGCGGATACGGCGCGGCTGATGCGTCGCGCATTTGATGCGCGGGCACGGCAGATTGGCGTGACGCGCCCCCAATGGCGGGTGCTGTCTGTGCTCCACCGGTTTGAGGGCATTAATCAGGGCGGTCTGGCAGAGATGCTGGAAGTTGAACCGATCACCGTGTGCCGCATGGTCGATCGCTTGCAGGAAGCGGGCCTTGTTGAGCGCCGTCCCGACCCAGAGGATCGCCGATCCAGACTCTTATTTCTGACGCCGAAAGCGGGCGCGCTCTTGAGTCAGCTTCGCCCCTTGGGGGAAGAGATGCTGGAAGAGGCCCTGAGCGGCGTTGATGACAAAGACCGCCATGTTCTGCTCACATCGCTCAGCCAGATGCGCCGCAATCTTGCGCGCAAGCCAGGACAATCGACCGACGTCTGACGCGGCCATCTTCATTCCTTTATTTCAGCGGTAGGATCTTGCGGATGATATGTTCGGCGGCTTCGGCCGGCGTCATCTCAACCGTGTTCACGCGAATATCGGGGGTGATCGGCGCCTCATAGGGGCTGTCGATCCCAGTGAAGTTTTTGAGCGCGCCTGACCGGGCCTTTTTATACAACCCCTTCACATCGCGGGCTTCCGCAACATCCAGCGGCGTATCGACGAAAATTTCGATAAACTCGCCTTCTGGCAGCATCGCCCGAACCATGTCGCGTTCGGCGCGGAAGGGACTGATAAAGGCGGTGAGCACAATCAGCCCGGCATCGGCCATGAGTTTTGCCACTTCCCCCACGCGGCGGATATTCTCAATCCGATCAGCTTCGGTAAAGCCCAGATCCTTGTTCAGGCCATGGCGCACATTATCGCCATCCAGCAGGAAGGTGTGCCGGTTCATGAGATTGAGGGACTTTTCAACTTCATTGGCGATGGTTGATTTTCCAGACCCCGAAAGGCCGGTAAACCAAAGCACGCGGGCCTTTTGATTCTTCAGATTGGCGTGCTCGGCGCGGCCAATATCAGTGGCCTGCCAGTGCACATTCTGCGCTCGACGCAAGCTGAAATGCAGCATGCCCGCCCCAACGGTCCGGTTGGTCAGCTTATCAATCAGAATAAAGCCACCCAAGGCGCGGCTGTCCACATAGGGTTCAAACACGATGGGCTTGTCCGTCGCCAGCTCTGCAACGCCAATTGCATTCAGCTCCAGCGTTTTGGCGGCCAGATGCTCCATCGTGTTCACGTTGACGGTATATTTGGGCTGCTGCACGGTGGTGGACACCAGTTGCGAGCCGAGCTTCAGCCAATAGGATCGGCCGACATGCAGCGGGTCATCATCCATCCACACGATCGTTGCTTCAAATTGGTCTGAGACTTCGGGCGGCGTGTCTGCGACTGAAATGACGCTGCCGCGTGAACAATCAATTTCATCGTCAAAGCAAATGGTGACGGATTGCCCCGCGACGGCCTCGTCAAGATCCCCATCCAGCGTCACAATTTTTGTAACAGTCGATGTCTTGCCCGATGGCAGGACGCGAATGGCATCGCCCGGCTTGACCGATCCAGTCGAAATCAGACCGGAAAAGCCTCGAAAGTCGAGATTGGGCCGATTGACCCATTGGACAGGCAGGCGGAACGGCTTGCGCTGATCCGCGATGTTATCCAGCTCCACCGTTTCCAGATGCTCGATCAAGGGGCTGCCCTGATACCAAGGCATATTCGGGCTATTCGTGGTGATGTTATCGCCCTTAAAGCCTGAAATCGGCATGGCGGTGAAGTTGGTGATGCCGATCTCCGCGGCAAAGGCCGTGTAATCGGCGACAATGGCGTCATATGTCGCCTGATCATAGCCAATCAGGTCCATCTTGTTCACGGCCAGAACAATATTCTTAATGCCAATCAGCTTGCACAAATAGCTGTGCCGCCGCGTCTGCACGAGAACGCCCTTGCGCGCGTCAATCAATATGACCGCAAGATCCGCCGTCGATGCACCCGTAAACATATTGCGGGTATATTGCTCATGCCCCGGACAATCGGCGACGATGAACTTGCGCTTTTCAGTGGCAAAAAAACGATAGGCAATGTCAATGGTGATGCCTTGTTCGCGTTCAGCCGCAAGCCCATCCACCAACAGCGCAAAATCTATGTCTTGGCCTTGTGTGCCCACTTTCTTGGAATCCACCTGCAGGGCTTCCAACTGGTCTTCAAAGATCATCTTTGAATCATAAAGCAGCCGCCCGATCAGGGTCGATTTTCCGTCATCGACCGAGCCGCAGGTGATAAAGCGCAGCAGGCTTTTCTGCTGATGCGTCTCAAGATAGGCGTCAATATCCGACGCAATCAGCGCGTCCGCCTGATAGATGCTGTCCTGCGTCGCCATCAGAAATACCCCTCCTGCTTTTTCTTCTCCATGGAGGCATCCCCGCCATCCTTGTCGATGACGCGGCCCTGTCGCTCGGACGTAGTGGTCAACAGCATTTCCTGAATGACTTCGGGCAGTGTCTTGGCCTCACTCTCAACCGCGCCGGTCAAGGGAAAGCAGCCCAGCGTGCGGAAGCGGATCGAACGTTCGGTAATGTCAGGGCGCTTGCCCATTACCTTTTCCAGACGGTCAATATCATCGGCCATGAACAGCTGGCCCTGATATTCAAAAGTTGGCCGTTTCGCGCTGAAATAGAGCGGCACGATGGGGATGTCGTTCAAATGAATATATTGCCAGATATCCAGCTCGGTCCAGTTGGAGATCGGGAAAATGCGGATGCTCTCTCCCTTGGCCTTGCGGGCATTATAGAGGTTCCACAATTCGGGGCGTTGGTTCTTCGGGTCCCAGCCATGGGTTGCTGTGCGGAAGGAGAAGATCCGTTCTTTTGCCCGGCTTTTCTCTTCGTCGCGCCGGGCGCCGCCAAAGGCCGCGTCAAAGCCATACAGGTCGAGCGCTTGTTTCAGCCCTTCGGTCTTCCACATATCGGTATGCAAGGGGCCATGGTCAAACGGGTTGATGCCGCGTTCTTTGGCTTCGGGGTTTTGATAGACCAAAAGCTCCATGCCGCTGTCATGCGCCATTTGGTCACGCAGCTTATACATGTCCTGAAATTTCCAAGTCGTATCGACATGGAGCAGCGGGAAGGGCGGTGGGCTGGGGTAAAAGGCTTTGCGCGCCAGATGCAGCATGACGGCGCTGTCCTTGCCCACGCTATAGAGCATCACGGGCTTTTCAGCTTCCGACACGACTTCGCGCATGATGTGGATGGCTTCTGCCTCCAGGCGTTCCAAATGGGTCAATGTGCGCGTCATATCGGGCGAGCTCCGTTTCTAAGGACTGCAGAGTCTATCGGGCATGTGATTCGATCTTGAACCTCCCATTTGGGAGTGTATAGAGAATTCATGCGTGTCGATGATGATGGCCTGCTTCAATCCTTGCATGAAGGGATGTTTGAAACACCCCTCTGGCGGGAGTTTCTCAATCGCTTGCTGGCCAAAACCGGGGCGCAGGTCATCTCCTTGGTCTTTCGCCCGGTTCATGCCGATGAAGATGTCCGGCTGTTTGCAGGTGCGGGTCCATCCGCCGATATCATCAGCGGCTTTGCCAAGGATCACCCCATTGCCTTTCGGACAATGCGCCCCGATCGTGCTTATGCGCTCGATGAGGTGCTTGATCCCGCAGATGGGACACATATGGCCTTTGTTCAGCAGGTGCTGCAGCCGCATGGGGTGACCCATATGCGCGCCATCCGGGTGACAGAGCCGGGCGGTATTGATCTTTGGCTGAGCGCCTTTGGGAGCCGAAACATCGGCTCTGCGACGGGCGCGCTGTTGACGGCGCTGGCGCCACATCTGCGCATTGCGCTGCGCTCCTATGCGGCGTTGGAGCGGGAACGCTATCGGTCTTCGGTAACAGCGCAGGCCATTGAGCGGCTGAAAATGGGTTGGCTGACCGTAGATGGTCAATGCCGGATCATCGATGCGACGCAAAATGTCGAACAGCTGTTTCAATTGGGTGGGCCTTTGCGCCGCGGCCGATATGATCGGTTGGTGCCAACATCGCCCATGATTGATCGACAGCTCACCGCGCTCATCAAATCCTATGGCCAGACGGGCGAGGGCAAGTCGCAGGCCTTTCGCTTAAGCCAAGACCCATGGGTGGATATGCTTGTCACCCCGGCCCATGAGCAGGGGGTTGCGGGCCAAGCCAAGCCTGCGGCCTTCATCTATGTCAACGGAGACAGATGGTCGCAGGCGGATCGGTGTGAGCAGCTGGTCGATCTCTTCGGTCTTTTGCCCAGCGAAGCCCGGCTGGCATGGATGATGGCACAGGCCACCAGCATCACAGAGGCCGCCGACGCCCTAGGGCTGACGATTGAAACGGCGCGCAATTATTCTAAGAAAATCTATGCCAAGACGGGCGCGCGCGGTCAGGCAGAGTTGGTGCGGATCGTGCTCACCAGCGTGTTGGCGGTAACTTAGGGGTTGATGAAATTGATTGGAGTTCCATCATGACAAAAGTCTTTTCCCGTTCTTTGATGTCGCTTGCCGCCGCCCTAAGCCTTGTCGCTGCGCCCGCCTTTGCTGCCCCGTCCCGCGATGCAGATCCGGCGCTGTGGGTGATGCGAGATGCGGACACCACGGTCTATCTGTTTGGCACGGTGCATCTGTTGCCTGCCGGACTTTCTTGGTTTGATGATGCTGTGGCCAAAGCCTTTGATGCGTCGGACGAGCTTCAGATGGAAATTCTGCCTGTTGAGGATCCGGCAAGTCTGGCGCCGCTGATCATGAAGCTGGCTGTTGACCCCAAGGGGCGCACGATGGCGCAGCGCCTGTCTTCAGATGACCACGCAGCCCATCGTAACGCTCTGATCCATATCGGCTTGCCCGCTGATCAGTTAGAACCGCTAGAGCCTTGGTTTGTGGCCCTTCAGGCGTCTGTCCTCCTATATGTAAAGGCGGGCTATGACCCGAAACTTGGCGCTGAAGAGATCCTAACCCAAGCCGCAAAAAAGGCGGGGAAAAAGCTGACCGCTTTTGAAACGCCAGAGGAGCAATTCTCCATCCTCGATTCGACGCCAGAAGCAGAGCAGCTGATCGGCATCCGCGATCTGACCTATAAATCAGACCAGCAAATGGCGCTGCTGGACAAGGTTCTCGATCACTGGGCGCAGGGCAAGGCGGAGGAGGCTGGGCAGCTTTTGAATGAGGAGATGAAAAGCACGCCGGAAACCGTCCGCCTCTTGCTGACCGAGAGGAATGCACGATGGGCCAAGCAATTACAGGTCCGCATGGCGCAGCCGGGCACCGTCTTTGTCGCCGTTGGGGCGGGTCATTTGGCAGGCGCTAACAGCGTGCAGGACTATCTGACCCGGGCTGGCTTCAAAATAGAGCGGATAAGTTATTGAGAGGTCAAACCCGTCAAGGTGCAACAGGCGGATCGTTTTTGGACAACAGGTTCGCAAACAAAGCGCTGAGCTGCCCGGCGGCATAGGGCTTGTTCAAAACGGGTCGATGGGCATGTCGCTCTGAAAGCGAGGGGCCGACATAGCCCGTGACGAACAGAAAGGGCACGCCTTTGTCGCACAGCGCATCGGCCACCGTGTCGCTGATCTCACCGTGCAGGTTCATGTCGACCATGGCGGCGTCGATATCGTGGGCGGCAATCGCGTCCAGCGCTTGGCGCGTGGTTCCGGCAACGAGGATGGATGTGCGGCCCAATTGATGCAGATAATCTTCGGCCAGCATCAGGATCAGCATCTCATCTTCGACCAGCAGGATGGTCTTTCCCGTGAGAAGTTTATTCACCGCGATGCAGCCCCAAGGCTGGGATGGAAATTGCGCACTCCAGACCCTCTGGATGAAATGTCAGCGCAACTGATCCGCCCAGCTGATGCGACAAGCCGCGTTCAATCACCCTTGATCCAAAGCCTTTATGCGACCGTGGCGGGACGGCGGGCCCCCCGGTTTCGCGCCAGTTCAGCAGCAGGGCCTCCCCTTCGGCAGCGGGGGCAACTGTCCAGATGATCGATATTTTGCCCTGCGGAACAGAGAGCGCCCCATATTTGAGCGCATTGGTGGCAAGCTCATGAAAAAATACGCCCAAGGCGAGCACGGCAGTTGGGGCCACTTTCTCCCCATCCCCCGATAGGCTGAATCTGGGATTATGCCCCTTTTCAATGCCAAAGGGTTCTAAAGCGGCCAAAATGACATCGCGTAAATCGGACTTGCTCCATTGCCCCCGCGTCAGCAGGTCATGCGACCGGGAGAGAGCCGAAAGCCGGGCCTCTATGGCATCCCGGACGGGGCCAGCCGCCTTGCCCTGCATCGCCTGCGAGACAATCAACTGCACTGTGGCCAGGGTGTTTTTAACCCGGTGATTCAGTTCATCAACCAGCATGCGCAGGCGAACCTGCTCTTCCTTATGGTCCGTCAAATCAACAAAGGAGGCAAAATATTGAACGGTCTTGCCGTCTTCATTGCGCAGTGGATTGATAAAAAAAGACGCCCAAAATTTCGCGCCCGATTTTCTCGTGCAGAGTAACTCTGCTCCGCTGATCACTTCGCCGGCAAGCGCCCGTTGCATCTGCAAGAGCATGTGGTCATCGGCATGCGAAGACAGAATGAAGTTGAGGCTGCGGCCGATCACCTCATCGCGACTATATCCGGTTAGATCCAGAAAGCTGTCATTGGCAAAGATGATGGGGCTGTCTTCTGCCTGGGCATCTGCAAAGAGCATCGCCATGCGTGTATGCTCAACCGCCAAAACAAAGGGGCCGCGTTTTTCCTCAAACGCCCAAAGATCCGCATCTGTGCGGGGTTGGTTTTTGTCCTGATGGGGTGTCATCACGTCTTGCTGGTTCTGGCTGGAGGGGGTGTTTCGAACTTGGGTTGGATGCCTAAACATATATAAAGTGACAATGTTCCAGCCTGTGAGGTAATTTGTGCTCCAGCCCAAATTACGCGACCCAGTGCCTGTGCAGCGCCAGATCTTATCTGTCTGAGGCCGAGAAATCTGCTTTTCGGTCGGATGCATACAATAAGGGCCAGGATATGATTATTATTCACGGCATCTCATCACAGATGATATGAACAAATTTGACCTTTGTTCGTTATCTTTAACCAGAGGGTCGACAGAAGAGGGGTGATTTCGCTGAGTCGATCCAGAAATCAAATCTAGGTTGCTTGTTCCTTTGACATCAAGTCTGTAAGTATTCTAAACTTGTGATTATGTTTACTAACCAAAAGTGGCAGAAAGAAACGCAAATGGAAAATTTTGAAGAGTCCCTCCTTGGGTATGCCGTTGACGTTGTAACCGCACATGTCGGCAATAATTCTGTTGCCATCGCCGATGTTCCGGGTTTCCTGCGCGACGTCTACACAACGCTGCTTGAACTGGATGGGCAAAAAGAGATTCCGACCCCACCTGCTGAACCGGCAGTGCCCATCAAATCTTCGGTCAAGCGTGACTATATTATCTGTCTTGAGGACGGAAAGAAGCTGCGCATGTTGAAGCGCTATCTCAAGACACAATATAGCATGACGCCAGAGCAATATCGCCACAAATGGGGCTTGCCCGCCGATTATCCGATGAATGCGCCGGCCTTGGCCGAGCAGCGCAGCTCCACGGCTAAGCGGATTGGTTTGGGCCGCAAGGCGAAGGGCTAAGCCCCCAAAACGCCAAATCACTGCATTTGGCGGCTTTGCAGGGACGTTGAGTGGGAGTAGGGACTGGTTGAACACCATTCCCTACTCACCTTCCCTTCTGTAACTGCCGAGGCCGCCCCATGACGCACCAATTTGATAAGTCGACGCTTCCCAGCCGCCATGTGTCCGTTGGGCCAGAGCGCGCGCCGCACCGCAGCTATTATTATGCGATGGGCCTGACCGAAGAGCAGATTGCCCGCCCTTTTGTCGGCGTTGTCTCGGCCGGCAATGACTCTGCACCCTGCAACACCGCGCTCGACCATCAGGCCGATGTCGCGCGTCGTGGCGTGGATCAGGCGGGTGGCCTGTCGCGTCGCTTCAACACCATCACCGTCACCGATGGCATTGCCATGGGCCATCAGGGGATGAAATCCTCTCTCGTCAGCCGTGAGGTGATTGCCGATTCCGTTGAAGTGTCGGTGCGCGGCCATTG
>CAMAQU010000024.1 GCA_945860425.1 Sphingomonas paucimobilis | reverse complement strand
TCGGCGAAAAGGCGATACCGCGCATCTCTCCGACCTTTAGGCCCGCGGCTTCGACAAGCGGGATGAGCTCTTCCGGTGTCAAAAACTTATCCCAATCATGCGTGCCCTTGGGGATCATGCCCAAGCCTTCCGCCAATGTGATCATGGCGAGGCGGGAGGCGCTTGTCCGGTTCGGGGTAGACAGGATCATCAGGCCATTTGGCGCAAGCCGAGCCGCCAGCGCCTGCACAAAATGGGCAGGGTCGGCCACATGCTCAATGACCTCCATCGACGAGACAAGATCAAATTGACCATTAAGATCGGCAATATCGGCGCAGCGATAGTCAATCTTCAGACCTGCCCCTTGCGCATGTTGGTGGGCCGCCGCGATGTTTTCGGGCGCCGCATCCACACCGACCACATCCGCGCCCAGCCGAGCGAGCGGCTCACATAACAAGCCTGCACCGCAACCAACATCAATCGCGGACTTGCCAGCCAGCGGCCGAACATCTCGCGGATTAAGTCCCCAATGGACATCACATGCCGCACGAATGAATCGCAGGCGGACGGGATTGAGCTTGTGCAGCATGGCGGATGACCCCTTGGGATCCCACCAATCTGCGGCTAATTTACCAAAATGCGCGGCCTCTGCCGGGTTAATGGTTGTTGCGGGGATTGCCTTTGCCATACCCCTTCCCTAACAGGACGGCGCCTTTCAGCCAAACCCACAATTGGTTTACGCAACAGGATATCCGATGGCCCGTATAGTCATGAAATTCGGCGGCACCTCTATGGCAGGGACGGAACGTATCCGTAACGTCGCCGCGCGCGTGAAGCATGAAGTGGATGCCGGCAATGAAGTCGCCGTCGTCGTGTCGGCTATGGCCGGGGAAACGGATCGGCTTGTGAACTTCTGCCGTGAAGCCGCTCCCCTGCATGATCCAACGGAATATGACGTTGTGGTCGCCGCGGGGGAGCAAGTCACATCTGGTCTGCTCGCCATTACGCTTCAGGCCATGGGCGTGAAGGCGCGCAGCTGGCTGGGATGGCAATTGCCGATCCGGACGAGCGCCGCCCATGCCTCTGCCCGAATTGAGGATATTGATACAACAGCTCTGATCGCCGCCATGCAGTCTGGCGAAGTCGCGGTTATTCCCGGATTCCAGGGACTGACCTCCGATGATCGCATCACCACCCTAGGTCGGGGCGGGTCAGACACGTCCGCCGTTGCGGTGGCAGCCGCCGTGAAGGCGGATCGATGCGACATCTACACCGATGTCGATGGCGTTTACACGACTGACCCACGGATCGTGCCTAGGGCGCGCAAGCTGGCTAAGGTCACCTATGAAGAAATGCTTGAGCTGGCGAGCGTTGGGGCCAAGGTGCTTCAGACCCGCTCTGTCGGCCTTGCCATGAAGGAAAATGTGCGGGTTCAGGTATTGTCCTCTTTTGATGACCCAACCGAAAACCCCATAACCGGCACGCTGATCGTCGGCGACGACGAAATCGGAGAAGATGAAATGGAACGTCAACTGATCACCGGCATTGCCCATGACAAGAATGAGGCCAAGGTTACCCTGACCCGCGTGCCGGATCGGCCGGGCGCTGTTGCCAATATTTTTGGCCCGCTTGCCGAAGCCAACATCAATGTCGATATGATCATTCAGAATATTGCCCATGATACGGGATCAACCGACGTGACCTTCACGGTGCCAGGGGCAGAACTCGCGCGCACAATCGACACACTGGAAAAGGGCAAGGATGCCATCGGCTATCAAGAGCTGATGCATGACACAAAGGTTTCCAAGATTTCGGTCGTCGGCGTCGGCATGCGCAGCCATGCAGGCGTTGCCTCCACCATGTTCAAGGCGCTTGCTCAACGTGGCATCAATATTCAGGCCATCTCGACCTCTGAAATCAAGGTTTCCGTATTAATTGATGAGGATGAAACAGAGCTGGCCGTGCGCGTGCTACACACGGCCTATGGCCTTGATGCTGAGGACGTCGCATGAGCAAACTCGATGCGCTGATGGCGCGGGGAACCGACTTTCTAGGGTCACGCGTTGCGATCATGGCTGGGGCCATGAGCTGGATTAGTGAGCGGCACCTTGTGTCTGCCATGTCCAATGCGGGCGGTTTTGGCGTGATTGCAGGCGGGGCGATGCCGCCAGAAATTTTATCCGCTGAGATTGCGGCAACCAAGGCTATGACGAACAAGCCCTTTGGCGTGAACCTCATCACCATGCACCCGCAATTGAACGATCTCATCGCCATTTGCGCCCAGCATCAGGTGAGCCATGTGGTGCTGGCGGGTGGCCTGCCCCCGGCAGGATCAATTGACCAGATCAAAGCCTTTGGCGCGAAGGTCATCTGCTTTGCTCCCGCCTTGTCCCTTGCCAAAAAGCTTGTCCGGTCCGGCGTCGATGCGCTGGTCATTGAAGGCAACGAAGCGGGCGGCCATATTGGCCCAGTATCCACATCGGTGTTGGCACAAGAAATTCTTCCCGAAATGGCCGAGCAAATCCCCGTCTTTGTGGCGGGCGGCATCGGCCGGGGGGAGATGATCGCGGCCTTTCTAAAACAAGGTGCCGCCGGCGTTCAGATCGGCACACGCCTCGTCTGCGCGACGGAATGCATTGCCCACCCCAATTTCAAAAAGGCCTTTTTACGGGCCTCTGCCCGCGACGCGATTGCCAGTGTGCAGATCGACGCGCGCCTGCCCGTCATCCCCGTGCGCGCGCTTAAAAATGCGGGCACCGAAGAATTTACGCGCAAGCAGATTGAAGTGGCTGGCCTGCTCGATCGCGGCGACATTGATATGGCAACGGCGCAGCTGGAAATTGAGAAATTCTGGGCTGGCGCGCTTCGGCGCGCAGTCATTGAAGGCGATGTCGACAATGGCTCTGTCATGGCGGGCCAGTCCGTCGGCATGGTCAAGGCCGAAGAGAGCGTGCAACAGATTCTCGATACGCTGACCCAAGAAGCAGAGGCTGCACTTACGGCGCGTTAAGCTGGCTCGTTGACGACTGCTTTGTGTGCAGGCGCACGAACACCCGCCCGCTGGCGTCGGGCGAGTTCGGCCTTTAGCTCTTCTGGCTTTGGCGCCCAGAGGAAGCCGAAGCTGACCGTTCCGGCCTTTGTCTCGACGACATGGTGAAGGCGGTGCGCCTGAATGATGCGCTTCATATAGGCGCTTTTGGGAATGTAGCGGATGTTGACGCGACGGTGCACGATGACGTCATGAAAGCCGAAATAGATCGCCCCATAGGCCGCGATTCCGCCTCCAATCCAAGCATAAAGGGCACCATTACCAAGGCCGATGCCATACCAGAAGAGGCTGATCGACGGGATGGCAAAAATCGCGGCGTAAAGATCATTCAGTTCAAATGTTCCGTGGCGCGGCTCATGGTGGCTTTTGTGTAGGAACCAACCGGGACCATGCATCAGCCAGCGGTGCGCAACATAGGCAAAGCCTTCCATGAAGACCACGGTCAGCAGAAGAACGAGAAGTCCGGCCCAAATCGACATGCGATCCTCTTTACACCTTTATTCAGGCTTTGGTCATTATTTATGCGCTATCGCCACACCCTCTTTTGGGGAGGATATGATTTGAACCGCATAATTTTTCTTGTCGCCTTGCTTGGAGGGCTCGTCTCTGCCTGTGCCACACCAGAAACGCGGCTGCGCAATGGCCTGATGTCGGCTGGGCTATCTCGTGACGCTTCGGCCTGCATGGCCGACCGCATGATTGACCGGCTGTCGCTGGTTCAATTGCGCCGTTTATCCGATCTGTCGAAGATCAGCGAGCAGCGGATAAGCGAGATGCGCGTAGGCGCATTTTGGCGGCAGGTGCGTGCACTTCGGGATCCGGAAATTCTCTCCATTGCGGCGCGCGCGGGTATAAGTTGCGCAATTTCTGAATAGTCAGCAGGGCATGGATGGACTCTGGGGCTTCCCATATGTTCAAGGCTATGCTTTAGGCCCTGCAACTCTAGCAGGGACTCGCGCAACCGATGAATATTCACGAGTATCAAGCCAAGGATCTTCTTGCGAAGTTTGGCGTCGCTGTGCCCAAGGGCATTCCGGCCATGTCGGTCGAGGAAGCCGTTGCTGCTGCAAAGCAGCTCCCCGGTCCGCTTTATGTCGTTAAGGCGCAGATTCACGCAGGCGGCCGTGGCAAGGGCAAATTCAAGGAATTAGGGCCAGATGCCAAGGGTGGCGTCCGTCTTGCCAAGTCGCTGGACGAAGTTGAAGCGCACGCCAAGGACATGCTTGGCAACACGCTGGTCACCATTCAGACCGGCGATGCCGGCAAGCAAGTACAGCGCCTCTACATCACCGATGGTGTGGATATTGCTAAAGAATTCTATCTCGCCCTCCTCGTGGACCGCGAAACCAGCCGCATTGCGATTGTCGCGTCGACCGAAGGTGGCATGGACATCGAAACCGTCGCGCATGACACGCCCGAGAAGATTCAGACGATCACTGTTGATCCTGCAACGGGCCTGATGCCGCATCATGGCCGCTCCGTCGCCAAGGCGCTCGGCCTGTCGGGCGATCTCGCCAAGCAGGTGCAGGTCTTGCTCAAGGGTATTTACGAAACCTTCGTCGCAACCGACGCCTCGCAGATTGAAATCAACCCGCTGGCGATCTGCCCAACGGCGGATGGCGACAAGCTGTTCGTGTTGGATGCCAAAGTTGGTTTCGATAGCAACGCCATGTTCCGCCATAAAGATCTGGCTGAGCTGCGGGATTTGACCGAGGAAGACCCGGCCGAAATTGAAGCATCCAACTATGATCTCGCCTATATCAAACTCGATGGAAATATCGGCTGCATGGTCAATGGCGCGGGCCTTGCCATGGCAACGATGGATATCATCAAGCTGAATGGCGAATTTCCCGCCAATTTCCTGGATGTCGGCGGTGGCGCCAACAAGGAAAAGGTGACAGCCGCCTTTAAGATCATCCTCAAGGATCCCGCGGTAAAGGGCATTCTCGTCAATATCTTTGGCGGAATTATGAAATGCGACATTATCGCAGACGGCATTGTGGCCGCGGCCAAGGATGTGAACCTGTCTGTGCCCTTGGTTGTCCGGCTTGAAGGCACGAATGTGCAGCAGGGCAAAGACATTCTGGCGAATTCAGGCCTGCCAATTGTTGCCGCCAATGATCTGGGCGATGCAGCCAAGAAAATTGTCGCAGAAGTCCGAAAGGTCGCCTGAGTATTGCAAAGTCCTGCATTTTTGTGCAGTGCAACTGACATTGACGTAAACGTAAAGTGAATGACGGAGACCCCTCATGAAGATCCTCGTACCCGTCAAACGGGTTATTGATTATAATGTGAAGCCCCGCGTGAAGCCCGATGGCTCTGGCGTGGACCTTGCAAATGTCAAAATGTCGATGAACCCGTTCGATGAAATCGCGGTCGAAGAAGCCATCCGCCTTAAAGAAAGCGGCGCGGCGACAGAAATCATTGCTGTTTCGGTTGGTCCGGATAAGGCGCAGGAAACGCTGCGTACGGCGCTCGCCATGGGTGCGGATCGCGCGATCCTGATCGTGGCGGAAGATGTGGAGCCGTTGGGCGTTGCTAAGCTGCTGGCCAAGGTCATGGACGAAGAAGCCCCTGGCCTTATCATCCTTGGCAAACAGGCGATTGACGATGACTCCAACCAGACGGGGCAAATGCTCGCCGCGTTGACCGGCCGTCCGCAGGGCACATTTGCGTCGAAAGTTGAAATTGCCGGCGACAGCGCCAAGGTGACCCGCGAAGTCGATGGCGGTCTGGAAACGGTCAGCCTGAAGCTTCCGGCCATCATCACCACCGACCTTCGCCTGAATGAGCCGCGCTATGCCTCTTTGCCCAATATCATGAAGGCAAAGTCCAAGCCGCTCACGCAGAAGACACCGGCCGATTACGGCGTGGACGTCAGCCCGCGCCTGAAGACGCTGAAAGTTACCGAACCGCCCGTGCGCTCTGCCGGGATCAAGGTTGCCGATACAGATGCACTGGTTGCGAAGCTTAAAGAAATGGGAGTAGCCGCATGAGCGTTCTCGTCTATGCCGAACATGATAATGCCTCTCTGAAGGATGCAACCCTTGCTGTTGTGACAGCGGGCGGCCAATTGGGCGATGTCCATATTCTCGTCGCTGGCAATGGCTGTGATGCAGCAGCGCAAGCTGCTGCCAAAATCTCGGGCGTGGCCAAGGTTCTGGTCGTCAATGATGCGGCTTTTGCCAACCAGCTGGCTGAAAATGTGGCTCCGCTCATTTCCGGGCTGATGGCCAATTATGACGCTGTCCTGTTCCCGGCGACGGCGCATGGCAAAAATATTGCCCCGCGCGTAGCTGCCCTGCTCGACGTGATGCAGATCAGCGACATTCTCTCGGTTGAGAGCGCCGATACCTTCACGCGTCCGATTTATGCGGGCAATGCGATTGCAACGGTCCAGTCGACCGACGCAAAGAAGGTCATCACCGTGCGCGGCACCGCCTTTGCTAAGGCGGCAGAGGGCGGCTCTGCACCCGTGGAAGCCGTTGCAGCCAATGGCGATTCCGGGATTTCGTCCTTTATTGGCGCTGAAATCGTGAAACTGGAGCGTCCAGAACTGACATCCGCCAAGATCATCGTTTCGGGTGGCCGCGCGCTCAAGGATTCGGACACGTTCCAAGCAACCATCTTCCCGCTGGCTGACAAGCTGGGCGCGGCCGTCGGCGCCAGCCGTGCCGCCGTCGATGCGGGCTATGTGCCGAACGACTATCAGGTCGGCCAAACTGGGAAGATCGTGGCCCCAGATGTGTATGTCGCAGTCGGCATTTCCGGCGCGATCCAACATCTGGCGGGCATGAAAGACTCAAAGACGATCATTGCGATCAACAAGGATGAAGATGCCCCGATTTTTCAGGTGGCGGACATCGGCCTTGTCGGCGATTTGTATAAGATCGTCCCGGAAATGGTTGAGAAAATCTGACCGGTTCCATCAGGACAGGCAAGAAGAGGCGGCTTAGGCCGCCTCTTTTTTTGTGCCCGAGAAATACAAGAGGGTAGCGCCCAGCACCGCGGACAAAAGCGACCCAAAAAGAACGCCAATCTTCACCTCTGGGCCCAGAACAGGATCGTCAAAGGCCAGCTCTCCAATGAAAAGGCTCATGGTGAAGCCAATGCCGCACAACAGGGCCAGACCATAAAGTTGCGCCCAACTTGCGCCCGCCGGCTTGGGAGACCAGCCCGCCTTTACCGTTAGCCAAATCGCGCCGAAAATGCCCAGTTGCTTGCCGAAGAATAAGCCAGCCGCGATGGCGATGGGGAGCGTCGCTGCAACATTTGCACCCGCAAGCGCGACCCCTGCATTGGCAAGCCCAAAGAGCGGCAGAATGAAAAAGGCAACGGGCGCCTGCAGGCCATGCTCAAGCCTGTGCAAAGGCGATGCAGCGGCATCGGGCCGTCCCTTGGTGACATGGACAGGAACGAACAACGCAGCCAATACGCCCGCGACGGTTGCATGAACACCCGATTGGAGCACGGCAAACCAGAGGACGACAAAACCTGCAAGCCATAAAGCGGGATGCCCGATATCCAATTTGTTCAAGCCCCAGAGCAGCGCCATGATGCCAAGCGATGCCATGAGCCAAGCCCCGGACAGGCTATCCGTATAGCCAATCGCGATGATCGCAACGGCCCCCATGTCGTCAACAATTGCAATTGTCGTCAGCAACAGCTTGAGCGAGACAGGGACGCGCGACCCCAGCAGCGACAAGACGCCAATTGCAAAGGCAATATCCGTGGCCGCCGGGATGGCCCATCCCGCCCGCAATTCCGGGTTTCCAGACGTCACAGCCAGATAGAATGCAGCGGGTGCTACCATTCCGCCGGCAGCCGCGAGCATGGGCAAGGTCCGATCCCGCCAGGTTGCCAAATGGCCGTCCAAAAGCTCTCGCTTAATTTCCAACCCGACCAGCAGGAAAAAGACCGCCATCAACGCGTCATTGATCCAATGCAGAACAGATAACGGCCCCAATTTCAGCTTGAGCAGTCCAAAGTAAAAGTCAGCTGCTGGACTATTTGCCAAGATGAGTGCTGCGGCCGCAGCTAGCATCAACAACACGCCACCCGCAGCTTCATGACGCCAAAGCTCTCGCAGGGCGGAGCGTGGCCTCGGCAAGAACTTAGGCATGCGGCTTTCCTTTCAGATTAGGCGGGCACGCTATTCATCTCCGATAAGTTGGTCAAATAGCGGCACGACCTGACTGGCTTCCTGCGTGGTCAAAAAGCTATCGGGGTGAACAAAATGATCTGCAAACCAAGGGTAAAGCTGTGGATCAATGCTGTCGCGAAGCCATTGAACGACCTTCTGCACAGGCTCTGACTGGCGGGCTTCTCTGCGATAAGAGAGCCAAAGTTCAAAGCGCAATTGGATGGGAAGGTTAATCGGCCGATTGCGGCCCGTGATAATACGTGCATAGGTCGGCAGAACCGCGATACCCGCGCCATTGACGACACCCCAACAAAGGAAAAGCCGGAACTGACCTGCATCGCAACCAGTTTCCGCCGCGCGCCCTGCCTCTGGCCCCAGCATCACTTTAGGTCGCAATTTCTGAGACAAAGCTTCACCCCGGCGGGATGAACGGCTAGGGCTGTTGGTGATGGATATTTATCTGCCGATTGCCAATATGTCGGTGAACGCGCTTGTGCTGATCTTGCTCGGCGGGGGCGTGGGCATTTTGTCTGGTATGTTTGGCGTGGGCGGCGGTTTTCTGACGACGCCGCTTTTGATCCTTTACGGCATCCCCCCCACAATCGCAGCCGCATCTGCAACTACCCAAGTCACCGGGGCGAGTGTGTCTGGCGTGCTCGCTCATTGGCAGAGAGATGGCGTGGACTTTCGCATGGGCGCGCTTCTCGTCCTAGGCGGGCTGTTCGGGTCGGTTGCTGGGGCTGGCGTCTTTTCCGTGCTGGAAAAGGCGGGGCAGATGGATACGATTATCGCAATCCTCTATGTTGTGCTTCTGACCAGCATCGGGGGCCTGATGGCCAGAGATGCCTGGGCCGCCATTTCGGCAAAACGGGCCGGGCTGAAAATGGCCGCGCGCAAACGTCGGCACCACCCGCTGGTCGCGACATTGCCCATGCGGTGGCGCTTTTACGCATCCGGCATATACATCTCCCCTCTCGCTCCCGCAGCGCTTGGCTTTCTGGTCGGCATGCTCACGGTCTTGCTTGGCGTTGGCGGTGGGTTCATCCTTGTCCCGGCGATGATCTATATTCTCGGCATGTCAACGCGCGTTGTGGTTGGCACCTCCTTATTCCAAATCCTGTTCGTGACGGCCATTACCACTCTGGTTCATGCCCTCACCACGCATGCGGTCGATATTGTTCTGGCGGGCCTATTGCTGATCGGCAGCGTCATCGGCGCGCAATTTGGCACACGGCTTGCGGCAAAGCTGCCGCCAGACTGGCTGCGTCTGGGGCTGTCCATCCTTATTCTGAGCCTTGCCATATGGCTGGCGCTTGGACTGGGCTGGCGGCCACGTGAAATTTATTCGGTGCATCCGCTATGAAGCTGCTGCGCCTCATCCTTCTTTTGCCCGCCATGCTGCTGACCTTGGCCGCATCCAATCCAGTGCTCGTGCCCGATGTGTCACAGCGCAAGATCGACATTATCTACAGCTTCACAGGTGCGGAATTGCTGTTGTTCGGGGCGATCCTCTACCCTGGGGGGCGTGTTCCCACTGAAAAGGCGGATATCGTCGTCGTGTTGCGCGGGCCAACCCAGCCTATTCTGGTTCGTGAAAAGCAAAAGCTGGGTGGGCTGATGTGGGTGAATGCTGAAAGTGCGCGCTTCATGTCGCCGCCGGGCTATTATGCCATTGCCTCCTCTAGGCCGCTTGATCAGCTTGTCGATGAACGCACGGCTGCCATTTACAAGTTGGGCGTCAAAAATCTTCAGCTGTCGCCCGCCAGCGGAGAGCAGCCAGATGTGCAGCGGCGCTTTGAAAGCGGGCTGATTGACCTGTTCAAACGATCCCGCCTGTATGCCGAAGCACCGGGCACAATTGAGATCACAAACGGCGTGCTTTACCGGGCGCGGATTTCCATTCCGGCACGCGTTCCCGTGGGCGCTTATGTTGCGGAAACCTTCCTTGTGAAAGATGGCAAAGTGCTCGCAGTGGCAAGCCGCGATGTACAGATCAACAAATCTGGATTTGAACGCTTTGTTGCCGAAAGCGCCTTGCAATATCCCCTTGTCTACGGGCTGGTCGCAGTCGGCCTATCCCTACTCTTGGGCTGGGGTGCGGCAATTTTATTCCGACGTATGGGCTAGGGTATATTAGTCCACTTGACCCTTTGCCAGAGCCAGACGAAGAAGATCATATATCAAGGCCTTAACGGCCATATGGGGGATGCATTGGATACCAAGAACACGAACTTGTCGTGGCTGGCACGGCTCATACGCAAAGTCGTGCTGTGGTATTACCACCGGCAAGGCTGGACAGAGATCAATGCCAATCCAGAACTTCGCAAATGCGTGGTGATTGCCGCCCCGCATACAAGCAACTGGGATTTCATCTATTTTCTGGGCGCCGCGACCGAACTGAACGTGCCGCTGTCCTTCATGGGCAAGAAGCAGCTTTTCCGATGGCCATTGGCGCGCGCGATGCGCGAATTGGGTGGCATCGCCATCGATCGATCCAGCTCGCGCAATTATGTTCAGTCTATGGTGGATGAATTTACCAAGCGAGACAGCTTCATGTTGACCATCGCACCGGAAGGCACAAGGTCAAAGGTCGCACGCTGGAAGACAGGTTTTTACCATATCGCCATACAGGCCAAGGTGCCGCTGGTGCTGGGCCTGATGGACTATTCCAAAAAGCAGGTTGGGCTGGCCGGCGCGATCTGGCCAACGGGGGATTATCTGAAGGATATGGAAAAGGTGCTGGAATTCTATCAGAAAACCACGCCCCGCCACCCAAGGCAGGGCAGTGTTGATTTCGGCCAGCTTTAGTCCTCTTGGCCCTTCATTCGCTCGGCGTAACCTGCGGCCATCATCTGTTCCATCATGTCGAACAAGCGATTGGGTGATTTGCGGCGGACGCGCGCGATTGTCCGCTCAATTCCTTCTGCAAGGATGATCTCACGTTCGCCTCGTGCCATGGCGCGGAGCATAAGGCGTGCGGCCCGATCCGGATCCATGCCCTTTTCAATAGCGCCGTCACTGACACCCCGCCGGCTACCATCTGCTGTGACAGCATTGCGCGACACATCGGTGCGGATTGATCCCGGCGCGATAACATGGACCTGCAGGCCAAGCATTGCGGTTTCCACGCGCAGGGCATCGGCATATCCGATCAGGCCGTGCTTTGCCGCAGAATAGGCCGTGCGCATCGGCGAGCCAACTTTACCCGCCACGCTGGAGATGAAAACAAGCCGTCCAGATTTTCGGGTGGCCATGCGCGGCAAAATTTCCTGCGTCAGTGCGATGGGGGCCAGAAGGTCAACATCCACAACCTTTTGGTAAACCGGGAATTGCGTTTCAATTGCGAGGCTGCGCTGGGAGATGCCGGCATTGTTGATCAGGCAATCCACGCCATTACGCCAACCCCAAGCCTGCTCCGCCAACGCCGGGAGAGCCGCATAATCGGTTGTTTCAAAGGGGAGGACAAGGCAGCGATCTGGTCCGCAGGCAGAGGCAACCTCTTCCAGTGCGTTAAGGTTACGGCCCGACAAAATAAGAAGCGCCCCTTGCTTTGCCAATTGGCGGGCGAAAGCGGCTCCGATGCCGGATGAGGCACCCGTGATCCAGATAACTTGGTCTTTGAACATGGTGGGCGCTCTCCCAAAGGCCGTTGCTGGTGGGCGCTGACGGGCTCGAACCGCCGACCCTCTCGGTGTAAACGAGATGCTCTACCAACTGAGCTAAGCGCCCCCTGCACGGGAAAGCGCGGATTAGCGCCTTTTGACATATCGTCAAGGGAATTGCCGCGCTTCTTGTCTCGGCTATTGCGACAATTCCCCAATCAGGTCCGTTAGAGCGTCAATCAACGTGGACGGCCGCGCTGAAACAAATTGATGAGGGCGAGCAGGACCACAGCCCCGGCGAGCGAAACGAGCAATGCCGCAAGCGAGAACGCGCCAGATGTAATCGGCGGCGCACCTACAAGAGGAGAGAGGATAAGCCCGGCAAGCACCGCGCCGACAATTCCAACAACGATGTTGAGAAAGATACCTTGCTCGGCATCTGTGCGCATCATGATGCTCGCCAGCCAGCCCAAAACGCCGCCGACAATGATGATGTAGATGATGGTCATAACCTTACTCCTTCTTCTCAGGCCTTGCCCTTTGCTTAGGACGGCAGGGCTTGGCTGATGACGCCGTTTCAGACTGCCGCCTTCGCTTCTGCCAGCCGCACCGCTGGCGTATCGCTTTGAACGAGTGACGGGCGCAGGCGACGATAGACGGCCAGCGCCTGCCCAATCACTTGATCCATGTTAAAATAGCGATAGGTCGCCAGCCGCCCGACAAAGATCGTGTTGGTTTCTTGCGCAAGGCCTTCATACCGCTTGAAGAGAGCTTGATTTTCCGGGCGGGGAATGGGGTAATAGGGATCACCCGTCGCCTCTGGATATTCATAAACGATGCTGGTTTGAGCGCTCACCTCGCCCGTCAAATGACCGAACTCGGTTATACGCGTATAGGCGACAGTCTCTGATGGATAATTGACCGTGCCGGTCGGCTGGAATTCAGATTGGGGCAATGTACGATGCTCAAACCTGAGCGACCGATACGGCAATTCACCAAAACAACAGCCAAAATACTCGTCGATCGGCCCGGTCCAAACAAGTCGGTCGTAGGAGACAAGATCCGCGACATCTGCATGCGACACACCAAGACGAACATCAATATTCGGATGGGCGAGCATCCGTCCAAACATCGCCGTATAGCCCTTAGCAGGCATGGCCTGGTGAACATCTGTGAAATAGCGGTCATCCGTATTGGTGCGTGTTGGGATGCGCGCAGTGACGGATCGATCCAGTTCGGACGGATCGAGGCCCCATTGCTTGCGGGTATAGCCTTCAAAAAACAGGGCATAAAGCTCTCGCCCCACAGCCGAAACTACAGCGTCCTCAGAGGTGCGGAGCACATCCACTGGTTCGCGGCGGCGCGCCAGAAAATCGGACACCTCCTCCTCACTTGTCAGCGACAGGCCATAAAGCGCGTTGATCGTCGTTCGGTTGATTGGGATGGGAACAAGCTTGCCCCGCACCTGCGCCAGAACGCGGTGCTCATAAGGGCGCCACAAGGTGAAGCGGGAGAGATAGTCGAACACCTCATCCGAATTGGTATGAAAGATGTGCGGGCCATAGCGGTGAATTAAATGGCCTGTCGCATTGCGTTCATCA
>CAMAQU010000023.1 GCA_945860425.1 Sphingomonas paucimobilis | reverse complement strand
TGCCGCATAATCCAGCGCTTCGCCAAGCGTGGCAAAGTCTGAAAAACGCCGGGGCAAATCATCCCGCGTTGCAGTGGCGCTCAGCGCCGGGGCGGGCCGGTCAAGAATGTCCTGCACGGTGCATCCCCTAAAAACGAATTGGCACTGGCCAGGCCAGGCGCTCATGATACCAAATAGGCATAAAGCTTGCGGCTTCATCCCTGCGAACATTTCCAATTGCCGCTGACTATGGCACAAATTGGGCCGGAAGAAACCTATGGCACATCCAATCGCACGAAAACCGCTTGATCGCCCGCAGCTTCGGGACATGGCTTTGGCCTATGTCGGGCGCTATGCGACAACGCGCGCGAAGCTGGCATCCTATCTTGGCCGCAAGCTTCGGGAACGGGGCTGGGCCGATTCAGAAACCCCAGAAGCTCTCGCGGTTGAAGCCATTGTTGCGGCCATGGTCGCCAATCACTTTGTCGATGACCGGGCTTATGCCGATATGAAAGCGCAAGGCATGACTCGGCGCGGCTACGGCCCGCGCCGGGTGCAACACGCCCTTTCTGCGGCCGGAATTGAAGCCGAAGATATGGATGATGCGCTTGAAGGGGCGCGCCAGGATCAGGAGGCTGCCGCCATAGCCTTTGCAAAGCGTCGGCGGATCGGGCCGTTTTCGCGCGAAGTTCCTGATCAAAAGCAGCGTGAAAAGGCCTTTGCCGCAATGCTGCGGGCCGGGCATGACTATGCCGTTGCGCGACGTATTCTTGATTTACCCCCTGAACTTGTTCACACTATCGGCAGTGGGTTGGATGAAGAGGGGTGCGCGTCGTAACTCATTCTGGCGCCGTCTTTTTTGACCATTTGGATTTATGGGGCGCACACATGCGGGGTTGGTTCACAATCGCACATCAAAGGGGTCAAGAGTGACGGCGGATCAGCGCAATGGAGCCGCGCCGGAGCCACTGGATGCGACGCGCTCTCTTAGCGGCTTTGTGAAGTGGTTCGATTCGACCCGTGGCTTTGGGTTCATCGTCCCGGATGATGGCGACATTGGCGATGTCCTGCTGCATTTTTCGGTGCTGCGCGATCATGGTCGCCGGACTTTGCCCGAAGGCGCCAAGGTTGTTTTTCAGGCAGAGCTTGGCGCGCGTGGGCTGCAAGCCACCGCCTTGCTCTCGTTCGATCTGACAACCGCCATCGTGCCAGAACCGACCGAGCGCGCCCTGCCGCGCCGCGCCCGTGAATTGGCACCCGACCAATTGGCATCGGCCAGCCCGTTTGAACCCGCGACGGTCAAATGGTTCAATCGCCCCAAAGGCTATGGATTTCTGGTCCGCGGGTCGGATGGCAGCGACATTTTTGTGCATATGGAAACCATGCGGCGTGCAGGCATCATCGATGTCCTGCCCGACGAACCGGTTGAGGTTCGGCTGGTGGACAGTGATCGTGGCCTCTTGGCCATTGAGGTAAAAAGCCCATGATGATGTTGCGTGTACTGCTTGCGTTGATGTTGCTCCTGCCCGCCGCCTGTCAGGCGGCAGAGCGTCCGGCTCTGTCTGAAAATGGGCTGGCCCTTATTCCGCTGACCATCACGACCGCTGAGGGCAAAAGCCATCGCTTCACGGTCGAAGTTGCTGCAACCGAAGCGCAGCAGGCGCGTGGAATGATGTTCCGCGCGACCTTGGCCCCGGATGCCGGCATGATCTTCCCCATGTCGCCCCCGCGCTATGCCAGCTTTTGGATGAAGAATACGGTGATCCCGCTCGATATGATTTTCATCCGGGCCGATGGCCGCATCGCCCGTATTGCGGCTGAGACAACGCCCTTTTCGCTTCTGCCCGTTGACTCAGGCGAGCCTGTGGCGGCGGTGCTGGAGCTTGCAGGCGGTCGGGCGGCGCAGCTTGGATTGGCGGAAGGCGATAAGGTCGTCTGGAAACGCCGATAGCCGCGTGCGCGGCGTTGCATCGTGCGTGCGAAAGTCGTATCGGCCCGGTCATGGGCGTATTCAAAAACATCTTCACATGGTGGGAAGGTCAAACCTTCGGCACTTGGCTTAACACCCGGATGAACGGCAATCGCATTGGCGAAGATGCTGTCGGGAATGTCTATTTTCAGGCACGCAAGCCGGAGCCGGATGGCCGCTATCGCCGCTGGGTGACCTATCAGGGCAGCAATGATGCCAGCCGCATCCCGCCCGAATGGTTCGGATGGTTGCATAATACGCATGACGCACCACCAACCGAGGACGTGTCTCAGCCCCATATCTGGGAAACACCGGCCTTGCCCAATTTAACGGGTACGCCATTGGCCTATCGCCCCCAAGGTGCGCTCGAAGCCGGTGGCAAGCGCGCGGCTGCAACGGGCGATTATGAACCTTGGAGCCCGGACGCCGCGTGAAGCCCGTCATTGCCTGGACAGGCCTGATCCTCTTGGGCGGGCTTGTCGCCTGGCAGGCGGCTGAGGCATTGCAAGACAGCGCGGAGGCGAACAGCACGGCCCCGCCGGACGCGCCGATCTTGGCAAAGCCGCCCGCCGCGCAATCTGGCCCCAAATCCCCTCCCCTGTCGGAGAATCGGGCGGCGACTCCAATGGCGGAGCGCGCTGCAACACTGGGCGTGCTCAATAAGCGCAACGGCCTGTCGCGCGATCTGGTGATGAAGCCGGGTCAGGCGATCCGCTTGGGGGATTTGGTTGTGCGTCTGCGCGCCTGTGAAGAAACAGCGCCTTGGGAGCCTGAGAAATGGACGGGCGCTTTTGTGCAGGTCATCACGCGGGAAAACCGGGTCGTTTGGCGCAAGATTTTTTCCGGTTGGCTTTATAAAGAAAGCCCCTCGCTCAATATTGTTGAGCATCCAATTTACGATGTTTGGGTTAAGGCCTGCAAAATGCGCCATGCCGATGTTGGCCCGTCAACGATCATAGCGCGTGGCGGCGCATCCGGGTCTGGCAATGCATCGAGCGCCCCCAAAACCCCAGAGGTAGGGGCGGCTCCCGCCGCGTCGCCCGTTGAAACTGCTGCGCCCAGCACTGCCGAGTAGGCTTTTTTATCAATTTCAATCGCGCCAAGAGAGCGCAGATGAGCCGTTTGGAATTGGCAATCCAGCAGAGTGAACCCCCCAACACGCAATCTGGCCACCAGATG
The DNA here is from genome assembly GCA_945860425.1 of Sphingomonas paucimobilis. Lineage (GTDB taxonomy): Bacteria > Pseudomonadota > Alphaproteobacteria > Sphingomonadales > Sphingomonadaceae > Aquisediminimonas > Aquisediminimonas paucimobilis_A. The sequence goes on along the minus strand of CAMAQU010000023.1, from coordinate 10,295 downwards.
GGCGAGCGCGACTTTTGAGGCATCGGTACGCCTGCTGAACATGCTTTCGCCAAAAAAGGCCCGACCCAGCGACACGCCATAAAGCCCGCCGACCAACTCTCCATCCGCCCATGTTTCAATCGAATGGGCATGGCCGATCGCGTGCAGGCCAAGCATCGCGTCTTCAATCTGGCGATTAATCCATGTGTCGGGTCGGTCCGGCGCGGATGCAGCGCAAAGCCTTAGCACCTGCGCAAAAGCGGCATTAAAACTTGTTTCATATCTGCCGGATTTCAGCGTCTTGCGCAGCGATCGGGAGAGATGAAATTGGTCCAGCGGCAAGATGGCGCGCTTCTTTGGCTCGACCCAATAAATGTCTGGCGCATCGCGATCATCCGCCATGGGAAAAATGCCCATGGCATAGGCATTGAGCAGCAGATTAAGATCGATCTGGTCGGTCATCTTTGGGCGCGCAATGTCCAGTTCAGGATGCAAGCCCCTTCATCCATGCTGTGACGTCGGCGACGCTCCGGTCTGGCACTTCCTCCATCGGGATATGACCGACCTTGGGATAGATGATCAGCTTTGACCCCGGCAAATTCTTATGGAACCATTGGCCAGAGCTGACGGGGATTAGATTATCCTCTGCCCCCCATAGGATAAGCACGGGAGCCTTAATTTCCGCCAATTGCGCAGGCGTTACTGGGCGGGATTTTTGGGCAGCGGCAAAGCGCAGCATCGTTGCCTCGCGATTGCCGGGATAACGGTTGAGCTCCCAATATCGATCCACCATCTGGGGTGTGATGATGGCTGCGTTGCTGATCGAGGTTTTCAGGCTCGATTCAAACATCGCACGCGGCATGATGACGCGGGCAAGCTCTTTGATGATGGGCATGCGCGCAATGCGAAAGCCAATAGGGGCGTTGCGGGAGGCGGCATTTGGCGCGCCAGCTGCATCGACCAAAACAAGCCCTGCAACCTTATCGGGATGGGCCAGCGCATAGGTCCAGGCAACGCCGCCGCCCATGGAATTGCCCGCAATAATGGCGCTGGGAATCCCTAGTTTTTGCATCACCTGATCGACGACAGCTGCATAGCTTGGATAATCATAAACGCCGCTGGGATTGATGCCTGTGAGGCCATGGCCCGGCAAATCAAGCGATATGACGCGATATTCATCTTGGAGGCGGGCCACCCAAGGCTCCCAAGTCTGGAGTGACGCATTGGACCCGTGAATAAGGATGACCGCTTGCCCATCGCGCGGGCCTTGGTCGCGCACATGGACGGTCAAACCGGGAGATAGGCTGAGGAGTTGCGAGGGCGCGCTGCCATATTTGGCGCGCATCTCAACAGGGTCGGTGTCGGGCGTATATCCAATCGCAAATCCAATGGCGAACAAGGCCGTGATGGAGATGAAGAGCCATTTTAATATGCGCATGCGTCCGTCCTCCCGGTTCAAATAGTCTTACAGAATCTCGCGAACGACATCTTGCGGCCGACACAGGCGAACGCCCTTATCCGTGCGCACTAAGGGGCGTTCGATTAAAATCGGCTCTTGCGCCATGGCGTCGAGAATGCGGCCATCCTCGGCCTCCAACAGGCCCAGCTCTTCGGCGGGCGATCCACGTGTCCTTAGGCCCTGACGCGGCGTGATGCCTGCATCAGCGTAGAGCGCAGCCAGCGTTTCCCGGCTCGGCGGTGTTTTCAGATATTCAATAACCTCGACATCAACGCCGGGTGTTTCGCGCAGAATGTCCAGCGTCTTGCGAGATGTGCCACAATTCGGATTGTGCCAGATGGTCGCTTTCATGTGCGTCTCCTCGCGCCCCTCTTAGCGCAAATCACGCAAGAGCAAAATTGCTCAACTTACGCTTGCAATTGCGAGTGATTATCAATAACGCCGCTTCAAGTAACGAATGCGACTTAATCGCAATAGCAATGATCCAAAGGACGTTTCGCGCATGCGGCTTTTTCTGGCCACGGCAACAGCAACTCTCTTGAGCGCAGGCCATGCCTCTGCGTCAGAGCTGGCCTTTGGTGAAGAGCAGGCGATTATTGTTACCGGTCAACTCGATGGCTATCGCGCCGTTGCAACGACCAGCGGAACCAAGACTTCAACGCCCATATTGGATGTCCCGCAGGCCATTTCGGTCGTGACCGAAAAGCAGATGCGCGATGAGGCCATTTTAACGATCACTGACCTTGTACGGCACATTCCTGGTGCGTCGGCCGGGCAGGGTGAAGGTCATCGGGATCAGATCACCTTGCGCGGCAATAATTCGACCGCCGATTTCTTTGTCGATGGCCTGCGCGACGATGCCCAATATTTTCGCAGCTTTTACAATATTGAACGGGTTGAGGTGCATAAAGGCCCCAATGCCATGATCTTTGGCCGTGGCGGCGGCGGCGGGATCATTAACCGCAGCACCAAAGGCGCAACGGCTGGGGAAACCTGCGGCAATGTGATGGCCTCCCTCAACAGTTTTGGCAGCTGGTATGGCAGCTTAGATGCCAATGTTGCGGTTGGGGATGTATCCGGCCTGCGCCTCAATGCCTATTACGAAAAGCTCAACAACCATCGCGATGCTTTTGGGGGTGAACGCTATGCCATCAATCCTGTTCTGGGCACGGAATTGGGGCAGGCCCGTTTTCAGCTGGGCTATGAATATGTCCGTGACGCGCGGGGTGTGGATCGCGGCATTCCAGCGGTCAATGGCCAGCCGCTGACCGGATATCGCGATCTGTTCTTCGGGCTTACGAGCGTCAATGACTCCGATATTGAAGCGCATATGGTCCGCTTTCGCGCGGAAGCGGAACTGACTGCCAATTTAAAGGCCAATGCCAGCGCGCTTTATGCCCATTATGACAAAATCTATACCAATGCCTATGCCGCAACGCCGATCAGCAACGGCCAAGTTGGGATAGAGGCTTATCGCGACCCGACTCTGCGGGAAAATCTGATCGCACAGGGAAATGTGGAGTGGACCTTTGCCACGGGCGCGGTCTATCATCTGGTCCTCGCGGGGGCCGAGTTTACCGATCAGGACAGCCGAAATGAGCGGATAACAGGAGCTTTTGCCAACGCGCCCGCGACCGCCGCAAACCGCAGGGCTAGCATCGCCTTCTCCTTACCGCTGACCATCCCAACCCCGCACTTCATCGCAGGTGCGGCGGGCGTCGCCAACCGCAAGGTGACAAGCGCGGTTCAACAGACATCCGTCTATCTTCAGGATCAATTGAGCTTTGGCCCGATGGTCGATCTTGTGGTCGGCCTGCGCTATGATCGCTTTGATCTGACGCTGACCAATTTGTTCGATGGGAGCCTATTGTCGCGCGTGGATGATCTCTGGTCGCCCCGCGCTGGCTTGGTTGTGAAGCCAGCCGAGAATGCGTCCCTCTATGTCAGCTACACAAAGTCCTTTTTGCCTCAATCGGGCGACCAGTTCACATCACTGGATGCCACGACCGCAGCGCTCGACCCCGAAGCATTCGACAATTATGAAATCGGCGCAAAGTGGGACATTCGTCCCACGCTCAGCTTTACAGCGGCCCTGTATCAGCTCGATCGAACCAACACCCGTGCCGCAGGCGCGACACCGGGGCTTATTGTCCTCACAGGCGCCCAGCGGTCAAAGGGGGCCGAGATCAGCCTTGTCGGCCATGTGACGGACGCATGGCAGGCGTCCTTTGGCTATGGCTATACCAAGGCCCAGATCACCTCCACCACCAGCGCCGCGCCAAAAGGGCGCGCTGCCGCCCAAGTGCCGCGTCATCAGTTGAGCCTGTGGAACCGCTATGATCTGACCAAGCGCTTTGGCCTTGGTCTGGGACTTTATCACCAATCCCGATCCTTCACGACGATCAGCAATGCCGTGTCCCTTCCGGCCTATACGCGCTTGGATGCAGCCGCCTTTTTTGAACTACGCCCCGGCTTGGAGGCTCAGGTCAATGTCGAAAACCTGACCAATACGCGCTATTTTCCAACCGCGCATAATGACAATAACATCTCAACGGGCGCGCCCTTCAACGCCCGTTTTACATTGATTGCCAAGTTCTGATCACCCCGGAAAACACGCAGTTCACCGCGATTGTCTCGACTTTATCCACAAGCATTGCCTATACATAGGGCATGGAAAAAATCTTGGCCGCAAAGCTCGGCCGCAGAGACATATTGGCGGGATCGGTCGCAACCGCCGCCTTAAGCCTTTTCCCCGGCGCAGCCTTTGCCGCGCCAACGGACATGCGTCTCAGGGATATTGCCCGACATCAACTCGATCGGATGGGCAATCGCATTTGGGTGCGCGACGTTGTGGGCCTTGCGGATTTCTCTTTGCCGTCTTCCGAACATCGCTTCTTCATCGTGGATATGGCATCTGGGCATGTTCGGCGCCTTTATGTGACGCATGGACGCGGGTCTGATCCGGAACATGACGGCTGGTTGAAAGCATTCTCAAATCAGCCGGGGTCAAATGCAACCTCGCGCGGGGCCTATCTCACGCGCAATTATTATGAAGGCAAACACGGCCTTTCTATGCGCCTGACCGGGCTTGATCGCGATAATGACAATGCCGAAAGTCGCGCCATCGTTGTACATGGTGCTGACTATGCAAATCCGGATATGATCCGCACGATGGGCAAGTTGGGGCGCAGTGAAGGCTGCTTTGCCTTTCCGCGGGATCGGCTTGTCGAAGTGATTGCCCGCATGGGGCCCGGCCGCATGATCTTTGCTGATCGGCTGGAAGGCCACGCGCACGGTTAAGGCCGTGCAGCGTTTTTAGTCAAACAGGCTGGAGACGGAGCTTTCGTCGGCAATCCGCTTGATCGCCTCTCCAATCAGGGGCGCAATGTTCAGCCGACGGATCTTCTTGGCCTCCGCAGCAGAAGCTTGTGCGCCGATTGAATCGGTCACGACCAATTCCAAAAGTGCAGATCCATCCACGCGCTCGGCCGCCGCACCCGACAGCACGCCATGGGTGCAATAAGCGACAACATCCTCGGCCCCTGCCGCCTTAAGCGCGGCCGCCGCATTGCACAGCGTGCCTGCCGAATCGACAATATCATCAATCAGAATGCAGAAACGGCCCTGCACATCGCCGATGATATTCATCACCTCGGATTCGCCGGCCCGTTCCCGACGCTTGTCAACAATGGCCAGCGGCGCATTGTCGAGCCGCTTAGCCAGAGCACGCGCGCGCACAACGCCGCCCACATCGGGGGAAACGACCATGATATTGCGGTCCCCAAAGCGCGCCAGAATATCGGCGGACATCACCGGCGCGCCAAAGAGATTGTCGGTTGGAATATCGAAAAAGCCCTGAATTTGCCCCGCGTGCAGATCAACGGAAAGAACGCGATTGGCCCCGGCTGTCGTGATGATATTGGCGACCAGCTTGGCCGAAATTGGCGTGCGTGGTCCGGGCTTTCGGTCTTGCCGGGCATAGCCGAAATAGGGGAGAACAGCCGTAATCCGCTTTGCCGACGCCCGGCGCAGCGCATCACAAATGATCAACAATTCCATCAAATTGTCGTTGGTCGGATAGCTTGTCGATTGAATGACAAACACATCCTCACCCCGGACATTCTCATGAATTTCGACGAAAACTTCTTCATCGGCAAAGCGACGCACACTCGCCTTGGTTAGGGGCAGGTCGCAATAATCGGCAATTGCCTGCGCCAAGGGAATGTTTGAATTGCCGGTAATAAGCTTCATGAATCGGGCCCCGCTCCACAAGAGTCGCCCGTCCCTTAAAGGCCAAGGCCATTGGCGGAAAGAGCCTTATTTCGGCCCAATCGGCAGGAAAAGCATCTGAGTTGGCCAGATTGGCGTCTTGTCGGGAATTGGACCTGCTTTGGGGCGGGGAGATTGCGGAAGCGGCGCGCGCTCAATAGAGAGGCGCAATGAGCGCACGTCTTAACATTGCTTTGGCCCAGATGAACCAACGCGTCGGCGATTTGGCTGGAAATGCCGACGCCATGTTGGCGCGTCGGGCCGAGGCGGCGGCGAAGGGTGCTGACCTCATCGTCTTTCCAGAGATGCAGCTGATTGGCTATCCAGCAGAAGATCTGATCCAAAAGCCGGCGCTGGCTGTGCTGGCAGCAGCAGAGCTTGAGCGTATGGCGGCCGCCACGCAGGATGGCGGCCCGGCAATGCTGGTCGGTACACTCCACAAGGATGCATCCGGCGCGCTTTATAATGCCGTCGCACTTTTGGACGGCGGGCGGGTGGCTGCCCTGCGGTTCAAGCATGAGCTCCCCAATTACGGCACTTTTGATGAAAAGCGGTATTTCCGCCCCGGCCCTCTGCCAGACCCAATCGCGTTTCGCGGGGCGCAGATCGGCGTGCCTATATGTGAAGATATTTGGTTTGCCGATGTCGCTGCGCATTTGAAGGCCAAGGGCGCCGATTTTCTAATTGTGCCCAATGGCAGTCCCTATGAAATTGATAAGGATGAGTATCGGGCGACCCAAGTGATTGGCGCACGCATTGCCGAAACATCTTTACCCCTTGCCTATCTGAACCGCGTCGGCGGTCAGGATGAACTGGTGTTCGACGGCGCGTCCTTCGTGATCAATGGTGATGGCAGCATGGTCCATCAATTGCCCGATTGGGAAGAGCATGTCCGCATCACCCATTGGGCGCAGACAGAGACGGGTTGGATGTGTGAGGCAGGTGAATTGACCGCCTTGGAGCCAAGCCCGTCTGATGCCTGGCATGCGATGATGGTGGGTCTGCGGGATTATGTGAATACAAACCGCTTTCCCGGCGTCGTGCTGGGCATGTCGGGCGGGATTGATAGTGCCATTTGTGCGGCCATCGCGGTTGATGCGCTGGGCGCAGACCGGGTCTGGTGCGTCATGCTGCCCAGCCAATATACCAGCGAAGAGAGCCTTGAAGATGCGTCAGAGGCCGCGCGTCTTTTGGGGTGCCGGATCGATACCATTCCGATCACCCCGGCTTTTCAGGCTTTTGAGACAATGCTTGCGCCTCTTTTTGCCGATAAGCCCGCGGACATTACCGAAGAAAATCTCCAATCGCGTCTGCGCGGCGTGACGCTGATGGCGTTGTCGAACAAATTTGGCCACATGCTCATGACGACGGGCAATAAGAGCGAAATGTCCGTCGGCTATGCGACCATTTATGGCGATATGGCGGGCGGCTATAACCCGATCAAAGATGCCTATAAGATGACGGTATTTGCGCTGGCCCGCTGGCGCAATGGGCACATGCCGCGTCTGGGGCTTGGCCCGGACGGCCCGGTCATGCCCGAACGCATTATCACCAAGCCCCCCAGTGCTGAATTGCGGCCGGATCAGAAAGATTCGGATTCCCTGCCCGATTATCCTGTGCTCGACGCGATTCTGATGGCCTTGGTCGAAGAAGAGTTGTCGGTGGAGGATATTGCTGCCCGCGGCTTTGATCGAGACATTGTCGCCCGGATTGAGCGGTTGTTGTGTCTTGCCGAATATAAGCGGCGTCAGGCCCCGCCGGGTGTGAAGCTCGGGCAGCGCAATTTTGGCCGCGACCGTCGTTATCCCATCACCAATGCTTTTCGAACGGCTTGATTTGTTATGACCATCGTTACACGTTTCGCGCCGTCCCCAACGGGTACGCTTCATGTCGGCAACGTCCGCACGGCCCTGCATAATTGGCTCTGGGCCAAGAAACAGGGCGGCCGTTTTCTGCTGCGGATTGACGATACAGATGGTGAGCGGTCGAAAGAAGCCTTTGTCGATGCAATTCGAAAGGATTTGCGCTGGTTGGGGCTAGATTGGGATGGCGAAGAGCGTCAGTCCGCTCGGTTCGATCTCTATGAGCGCCGGTTTGAAGAGTTGAAGGCGGCAGGCCGAGTCTATGCCTGTTATGAGACGCCGGAAGAGCTGGATTTGCGGCGCAAGGTGCTGCTGGGGCGCGGGCTGCCCCCGGTCTATGAGCGCCCAGCTGCTGACGCCCCTGTCCCTGAGGGCCGTTCGCCGCATTGGCGGTTTAAGCTGGACCATGAAGCGCCGATCCAATGGGTCGATCTGATCCGCGGGCCCCAGCATTTTGACCCCAAGCTCTTGTCCGATCCCGTCATTCGCCGGGCCGATGGGTCGTGGCTCTATATGCTGCCCTCTGCCATTGATGATATTGATATGGGCATCACCCATGTCGTGCGTGGTGAAGATCATGTGACCAACACGGCAACCCAGATTCAGATGTTTTCGGCGCTTGGCACGGTGCCGCCGCACTTTGCGCATGAGGCGCTGCTCACGGGCACGGAAGGCAAGCTGTCAAAGCGGCTCGGCTCGCTGGGCATGGACGCCTTTCAGGAGCGCGGGATTGAGCCGCTGGCGATTCTTGCACTGCTCGCCCGATTGGGAACGAGCGCGCCCGTTGAGCCAGTAACGGACATCGCGCCGCTCATCGCTACAATAGACTTTGCCCATTTTGGCCGCGCACCTGCGCGCTTTGATGAGGAAGAACTGGCCCAACTGAACGCAAAAATTTTGCACCAGACGGAGTTTGCGGCCGTCGCGGATCGCCTCCCCGATGGCGTGGATGAGGCGGCCTGGTGTGCCATTCGTCCCAATATCGACACCTTAGCCGATGTTGGCCCATGGTGGGCCGTTGTGACGGGAGATATTGCCGCGACCATCGCCCCAGAGGATAAGCCCTATCTGGCACAGGCTGCCAAGGCTGCGGCTGCTCTCAATTGGTCAGAAGATCCTTGGCATGGCCTGACGGATGCGCTCAAAACCAGCACAGATCGCAATGGCAAGGCGCTGTTCCTGCCCTTGCGGCAGGCCCTGACGGGTGTGGATCACGGGCCGGATATGAAGGCGTTGTTGCCGCTCATTGGGCGCGACAGGGCCGTTGCTCGGCTCTTGGCGGCATCGGCCTGATCCGGGCTGGTATATCGACCGCTGACGGCCTATCTTTGCAGCCATGTCTGTATTTCCCCGCCCCGCCAGTCCTAAGGCCGCTTGGCGCGACCTAAAGGCCTTCTTCAAGCAGCCCGTCGCGCATAAGCTTGGGTTGGCGGTGCTTTCAGCGACGATACCTCTCGTCTTGGTTGCGCTCTTTTATCTCGGTGAGGTGCCGATGGAGTATCGGCCGCCTAAAATTGTCTATGTTGAAAAATTTGATCCAAAGCGCAGCGACGCAGAGATCATTGCTCAGCAGAAAATCGATGCCAAAAAGCGGGCAGCAGAAGAGGCAGAGCGCCAGCGCATTCTTGAGGCCAATCGCAAGCCGTTCAAGGAAATGGAAAAGAAGATGGACGAATGGGGTCTGTAACGTCGCAGGATCGGCGGTTGATGGCCGCAGCGATTGCGCTGTCTGGACGTACGCAGGCCTTAACGGCCCCCAATCCCAATGTCGGCTGCATCGTGATGCAGGCCGGGCGCATTGTTGGGCGCGGCTGGACCCAGCCCGGCGGCAGGCCCCATGCAGAGGCGATAGCGCTGGCTCAAGCGGGAGAGGCGGCACGCGGCGCAACCGCTTATGTCACGCTGGAGCCTTGCGCTCATGAAAGCCCGCGCGGCCCGACCTGTGCGGACAGTCTCATCGCGGCGGGCGTGTCGCGTGTTGTCATTGGTCTGACCGATCCGGACCCGCGCACCAATGGACAGGGCATTGCCCGGCTTCAGGCAGCAGGGATTGAGGTTGCAGCGGGATTATTGGCGGATGACGCAAGGCGCGCCATGGCCGGATGGCTGATGCAGCATCATGCCAGTCGCCCGTTCATCACCCTGAAACTTGCAACTTCGTTGGATGGCTGCATCGCGCTGGCATCGGGGGAGAGCAAATGGATCACGGGGGATGCGGCGCGTGCGCATGGGCATTTGGAGCGCGCCCGCACCAATATGATTCTCGTCGGCGGTGAAACGGGTCGGGCCGATGCGCCCCAACTGACTGTTCGGCTGCCGGGTTTAGAGGCGCGCTCCCCTGCGCGGGCGATATTGACGCGGGGCGGGGTGGAGCCGGGCTGGATGGCCTTGTCTGCGCCAGGGGAAGTTCTTGGATTGGCCGGTGTCCAATATCTGCTGGTCGAAGGCGGCGCGCAAACGGCGGCTGCCTTTCTGAAGGCTGGGTTGGTTGATCGGCTTTTGCTCTATCGCGCGCCGATCTTGATTGGCGGGGGGCGTGCCTGCCTTGGGGATATCGGTTTAGGTCGGCTTGCGGATGCGCAGGGCCAATGGCAATTGGCGGACAGCCGCCTGCTTGGCAAAGACCAGCTGGACGTTTACGAGCGCGTTTGAAAAGGGGCGGCAGTCATGTTTACCGGCATCATCACGGATATTGGCACGATCACAGCAGTTGAACAGCGCGGCGA